>JAFIGB010000420.1 GCA_020831705.1 Candidatus Sumerlaeia bacterium
CCAGGAGACCCTGGAGGTCACCTACCGCGACCGGAACATTGCCGAGGTGCTGGAGATGACCGTCGACGAGGCCCTCGTGTATTTCGAGGCCGTCCCACAGGTGGCCCGCCCCCTCCAGACCCTTGCCGACGTCGGCCTCGGGTATATACACCTGGGCCAGCAGGCAACCACGCTTTCAGGGGGCGAGGCCCAGCGCATCAAGCTCGCCAGGGAACTGGCCAAGAAAAACAGTGAAAAAACCGTCTATATCCTCGACGAGCCAACAACCGGCCTCCACTTCGCCGATGTGCACCGCCTTCTGGATGTCCTCGGCAGTCTGGTGGATCGCGGCGCCACGGTCATCATTATCGAGCATCACCTCGACATGATCAAGTGTTGCGACTGGGTTGTGGATATGGGGCCGGAGGCAGGCCACGAGGGCGGGGAAATCATCGCCCAGGGCACCCCCGAGGAGGTCGCCACATGCAAGGCATCCGCCACGGCGCGCTTCCTGAGGGATATACTTCCCGCAGCAAAAAAACGCGGCAAACGCACCGCACCCAAAAAGTAATTTTCAGGAAATTTCAGACTTCCAGCGTCACCCAACGGGGACGACCGTAGTCGCTGGGAATGACCGCAGTGGCGATCGGTTCCATACCATCACGCTCGGCAATGCCGTTCATCTCAACATGGGTGTGGCCGGAAACCACCCAGCGGACCTTCGGGAACTGGAGAATTTCCTCGCCGAGGGTCAGGTGGGCAAAGTAGGGATTGCCAAGGGACCAGTCCTCATCATCAGGACGCCGATCCACCTGCGACTCCATGAGGGGTACATGGGTCACGACAAGAATACGCCTGACGGAGGGATCCGCCTCCAGCGTTCTGATCTGGGCGAGGAGCCGTTCGCGGCAAATCCGCGCGAACTCCAGGTCGCTGTACTCCCAATCCACCTTGAGGGCATCCATGGCATAATTCTGCTTCCGACGGATAACCTCCTCAAGGGACGACTGATATTTCGGTTCCTGAAAACTGTAATCATACCACCCAATATTCCCCGCAATGCCGATCCCCTGGGGAATCACCATCGGGTCACGTTCGAGCCAATGATATCCAAGGGACTTGGTGATGGCAGGGAGGATCTCCTCGTAAAGGGAGATGCTGGTGGCGCCCGGACATGCCCAGATATCGTGGTTCCCGGCAAGGACGGCAATCTGGCAGCTGAGGGGAAGGAACGCTGCCAGGCATTGCTCGAAGAGATGGTCGGGATTCCCAAGATCCCCCGCGAGAAGCACCAGGTCGGGTTCCTCCCGGGAGATACCCGCCACCATTCGGCGGATGGTTTCCATCCCTGTATATTCAAGATGTAGATCGGAAGTGATCAGGATCCGCACGGTACCGGGGAGCCTTTCCAGGAGAAAACAGCAGCGGGCCCGGAGCCTTTAGGGCTCAATTACTTGCGGCCTGTCAACTGGATCAGGTGGTAACCAAACTGGGTGCGGATGGGCTCGCTGATCTGGCCTTCTGTGAGGGCCTTGCAGGCGGTGTCAAACTCGGCGACCATCATGCCGGGGGAAAACCACCCAAGGTCTCCACCCTGCTGGCCGGAGGGGCAAAGACTGTGTTCCTTGGCAAGGTCGGCGAACTTGGCCCCGTTTTCAATTTCACGGGCAAGGTCTTTGGCCTCGGGTTCTGTATTAACAAGGATGTGACTGGCGCGCATTTCACTCATGGATAGAAGCTCCATTTCATGGGATTTGGATGTGGGGGAACAGCTGGGCGGTTTATCAGGTGTTTACTTGACCTGCATTTCCTCGCCAGCCTCCTGTGCAGCCTGAAGTGCTTCGAGACGCTTGGGCGGAAGAGATGCCCACATTTTTCCCAGCGCCTTGTTCATGTTGATGAAGGCCGTGTGCCAGTTGATGTCGAGCTTGCTTCGGTTCGCCTCGGCGAGATTCCGAATCCAGAGCAGGTTGGGAACATCGCACAGAATATCGAGGACTTCATCGGAACCCCTCATGTTGTCACCACACATTTGTGTGAACTTGAAATGGTTGACGCTGAGGATGGTGACGATGTTCTCGAATTCGGACTCCATTTCGGGAGTCACCTCCGAGTCCTCGTTCAAATCCGAAAACATTTGAAAGAATGTCTGCCAAAGCTCGGCGTACTCCTGACAAAAGGAGATCCGATTTTCCAGACTCATCAGCGTGATTTTAGGTGCCATTATGTCCTGTCATCCCTCCCTGTGCGGGAGAAGTCACTTCTTTTTGTTGGGAAGGTTGATCAGACCAAGAGCATACATGATGTAGGCCGTAAACACCAGAATCCCCACGATCAGGACGACCTGAACGATGTGGACGTAATTCTGGTTGGTTATGAATCCGGTAATCGGATCAAGAAAGCCCATGTTGTCCCGGTCCTTCGGTGGTTGGATGCCACCACCCCCCGACAATCATCGCCGGGGGGAGGCAGACATATAGATCAGGGGTTGCTTCTGACCAGGATGGCGGCGCGGCCATCAACCCGGCGGAAGCGTTGCTCGTCAACAATCAAGGTCTGCTGGATGTTGCCAATGGCACGAACCGCACGATTGATCTGCATGTAGGTCTGGGTCACATGCTCGGTCGCCGTACGGCGGTCCATACGATCAAGGATGACGAACTTCTCGAAGCCCAAGGCGGCAAGCTGGACGTTCCCGAAGGCCTCAATGGCGCTTTCGTGAATCGCTTCCATCCCACGGGGCACTTCGATTTCCTGGGCCAGAACGTATAGGCGCTCGGACTTCTCACGGAATTCAGTCGGCGACATCGCCGAGCTGAAGCTCAGGGCGCGCGTTCCCGACTCGGTGCTCAGGGCAAGGTTGCGGACTTCCTCCGGACCCCGGGTCAGATAGACGCTGAACTGGCGCTTCATCTCATCAAACTCGTTGAAAAGCTCGGTAAGCTCGGCAGCGTAGGCCTGATGGCGATAACGGCCCTCAATGACGTTGATTGTCTTGATGGCGTTGTCCAGGTTCGAGTGGGCCGCCTTGTAAAGACCACGACGGTAATCGAGCAATGCAAAGCGCAGGTTGTCCCGCGCATGGGCCACTTCAACGCTGGAGTAGCGGGCCGCACCCAGCTGGACAAGGTGGTCCAGACGGCGCTCCTGCTGGCTCGCAACGGTCGTAACCAGGGGATCGGTCCCTTCGAGCACTTCACGAAGGCGCCCCTCGATCAGCTCGATCTCGGTCATGACCAACTCGTAGTTTTCCTGGCTGAACTGATTCTCAAGGTCGTGGAGGCGATGGCGAATGGCGATGGACTCCTCGGGCTGGAAGAAGTTCAGGCCCTTGGATTCACCCTCGCGCAGGTTGGACTTAATGCGGCGGACACGCTCGGAGAAGTTGTGATTCCGGGCATCATGGGTCAGGCGGGCGGCGATGACCTGCGACTCCCCGGCCAGACGCTCGCTTTCCTCGTAACGACGCTCACGCAACCGCTGAATTGCCTCGCGAATTCGGGAATTGGCATCGGCAAGACGACGATCATCGTACTCCCAGCCACCAACGGCGATGGCGGTGGCAAGTTCCGCCTCGGCATCGTCGATGCGCTTGTAGAGGGCGGCCTCGGCGCGGCGATGGGAGGAACGGGCAAGCGTTTCCGCCTGCACGTAGTTTTCAGAGGAGAACAGGGCGCGGGATTGGGCAAGAAGGCGGCGGGCCTGCTCGACGTCACGACCGGCATAAAGCGAGGCACCGGCAGCCTGGGCATCCACCAGCATACGGCTGGCAAATTCAATCTGCTCCTGCGAGGAAAGCTGGGCGGCTTCACGCTCGGCCTGAATCGCCAGCGTCTCAGCGCGCTGTGCTGTCTCCACGGCAAGACGAAGTTCCTGACGCTGACGGTAACCTTCCGCGCGCTCGATGAGATCCTCGACCTGCTTGAGAAGATCGGCACGGAAGCGCCGCGTTTTGTCGGATTCGGCGCGGCTCAGGGTCACGCGGGCCTGTTGAATGTCCTCGGTGGCACGACCAGCGATGCGCTGGGCCATCAGTTCAGTATCGGCGCGGGCTTCCGCACCAAGCTGAACGGCGAGGAGAAACTGGTCGCGGCGGGCCTCCGATTCGGTCAGCTGTGAACCGGAACGAATGGCAGCCTTGACATCCTCGACGGTGGCGGTGCTGCGATTGAGTTCCTCAGGTGCATACTGGCGGGCGCCCTCAAGCTCATAGGCGGTGATCAGGCGGGCGAGCTCGATGACCTGGTTGTGGGCGACGGTGTGGTAGATGTCGGCAAGGATGCCGATGGATTGTGATTCGACTTCCTCGGCCAGAAGGATGGCACTGCGAAAGTCATCGCCCTGCTGGAGGTAACGGTTGGCATTTTCCAGCTGGTTATCGGCCTCGCGGAGTTGCTGGCCAAGCTGGGTCTGACGGGCGGTCTTCTGGTTCTCGAAGGCCCGCTGCTCGCTGGTCATCTCGCCCTCAATGGGATCAAAGATGGTCAGCATTTCATTGTAAACCGCCCTGGTGATTTCATGGGCGCGGCGTGCGGACTGGATGTAGTTGAGGGCCACATTCTGGAAGTTGTTCCGGATGCGACGGTATTCCTCGTTGGCATTGTTATAGATGCCCTTTACTTCGTCGAATGCTGCCTCGGTGTCGCGCTCGCGGGTCGACCGTGCTTCATCCCGCATGGAACGCAACTGGTCCGTCGCGCCGGGGATATACTCAAGGATGCCACCATTTTCGATCTGGGTAATGTTGTTATTGATGGTCTGGATGCGATCATCGGAGGCGAGACGCTTGGTGTCGACCACGAGATCAGCCGTCCCCGGAAGGAGGGACTCGATGTTGCGCAGGACGTTGTCGAAGGCGCCATCGTTGTACTGATTCAGTGTTTCTTCATAGATGCTGAGGAGATTTTCAAAACGTGAGGGGAGGAAGTTCTCCACGCCCTCCTGAAGGGCAACGGTGAGGTTTTCCTCGGCGGCTTCAAGGCCCTCGCGGGACTTCTCAAGGGCGACCTGCTGGCGGGCCTCGTCGGCGGTGTTCTTTGCTTCGTCGTACTTGTTCTGGGCCAGACCGTAGTCGCGTTCCCGGTCATAGAGTTCCTGGCCCTGATCAATAAGTACCTCGATGGAGTTGACCATGGTGGGGACGTAGATCCGCCCGTCATCGGCGATCAACTCGGTGAGGGCCAAATTTGCCTCGTCGCCCATGCGTTCGGTGCGGGCCTTCAATTCTGCCAGACCGGAGGTGACTTCCTGAATAATCGAATTACCACGACTGATGACGGTATCCCAGTCATTGGCGGTGCGGCCTTCGTTGGCTTCGTTGTTGAGTTGGATAATGCGCTGGTAGCGTTCGGGGTCGATGCGGCGCAGGTTGTTGATGTCGGCGACCCTGATTTCCTCGCGGGCGTTGGTGAAGACGCGATCGGCGTGGGTGGGCTTGATCCGCTCGAGGAGGAGATCGGCCTCGGACCGTGCCTGATTGGCGATGTCGAAGGCGGTGCTGGCATCCGAGGCGAGCAGGTTGGTGGCCTGTTCAACCTTGGATTTAACGGAGGACAGGGCGTCGGGTTCGTGATCACCGCCGTCGTAGTTTTGCTCGATGTCTGCAACGACCTGGGTCGTTTTCCTGAGGGTGATTTCCGCCCGCTGTTTCTTACAACCAACAGCGGTGGTAAACACCACAGCCAGGATGCAGAAGATGCCCAATATCCGCAATTTGGCGATCATGCTACGGTAGCCTCCGGTTATTCCCGCGTTTTGTCCACGCGTGGAGCACAAGTGTCTCCTCTATCGTGACACTTCCACTCTTTGGGTCTTGTCCGGGCGAGGGCAATTAAATAGTGCCCCCCCGGGGTTCAGCAAACTTTGCGCTCCTAGAAGAGGCCGAGGAAGTTCCCTGCCGCCGCCAATGCAATAATGACGACCACCGCAATCACGGCCATCTTCATCTTGCTGGCGCCCTTTTTCTTCTTTTTCTTCTTGGGCTCAGGGAGGCGGTACCCTTCCTGAAGGAACTTGAGGCCGCCAACGGTCCGCGCCAGATAAACTCGGTTGCGGTGCCATTCACGGTAAAATGTCTGCCTGTCGGCTTCGTTCATTCCCCGAAAGTTGGAAATGGAAACCGCGCTCTTGATCTGGGCCTTAATATCCTTGGCCCGAAAGGGGAAGTTCTTCTCCTCGATGCGCTGTTCCATTTTACGCAGGTTTTGCTGGATCGAGCTTGTCGTCTCCAGGAATTCCTGCTCCTCCTGCGAGCTGACCTCTTCCTGTTCAACGGCCATCAGGAAAAACTGGCGGAATCGAAGCCATCGCCCCAGGGTGTCCTGCGCCAGTTCCAGATTTTCCTCAATATCACGGGGTTTCATGCGGTTTCGTTTTCCTTGCGCTGATGGGCCACCAAGTGCGCCGGGCCCATTGTTCCAAGATCTTCCTAGAAATAACGGCTGGAGGCCGCGCCCATCGGGTCACCGGTAACATCGCCACCGAACATACCCGCTTCAGTCCCCATCATCATACCACCGGCACCGGGCTGGCCTTCCTGGCCTTCCTGGACTTCCGTGGCTGGATTAAAGTTCGCCGGCAACGGAATATTCGGCGCCATGGGCGGAGGGGCAACGAAGGAGCGGACAAGAGTGAAGTCCTCCCCGTCATCTTCCAGATTCAAATAAGGCTCCATAAAGTCTTCAAACCACTGCTGAAGACGCTCATCCTGTTCCGCCTCCAAGTCCAGCATGAGGGGGAACGGCGATATGGGGTCGGTGGTTGCAACCCGAACAAGGGTAAATTCGCGGGGATTGAGCGAGGACATGAACCGAAGTGTCTGGATCATCCGCGTGCGGACGACCCCCGCCTCGGGGCTGATGTAGTCACGCCGGATGACAATATTGGTGAAAACGTCCTCATTCCCATCACGGACGACGTTGGGGTAGGCACCCTGGCCCGTGGCAAGCACGCGGATTTCCCGCGCATCGGCGAGGATGTCCTCGCGCTCGTAGTCATTGATGTCCCGGTCGGGGTCGGGAGTGAACTGGACAACCCGTTCACCACCCCATGCCCGGACGGTGGGCGGGGGAACGTAGGGTGTAAATTGTTGTTGCTGGGGCATGCCGAACCCACCATAGGGGTCCACAAAGTCGCCACCGCCGACTCCACCCGGACCAAAGGCACCACCAGCGCCCTCGGCGCCGAAACCACCCTGGGTTTGATTGGCCGCACCACGAGCACGGTCGACGGCGCCACCGAAGGCACCTCCACCACCCACGGGGGCCTGATTAAGTTCATCCATGGCATCAAGGGGAGGCATAAACGCCCCGCCCTGGGCATAGGCCTGCTGGCTGGAGAATCCGCCAAAGCATGCAAGCCCTGCGGCAAGAGCCAGTGGGAACAGGGAGCGGTTTTGTTTCAACATAGTGTGCCTCCGTTTGAAAAAAACGTCCCGGGCTGTCAGCCCTGAACCTCGAAATTCGGGTCAATGCGGCGCATTTCCGCCTCAACCCGGTCCAATTGACCAACCACCCGCCTGGAGTAGTCGAGCCAAACATCCTGAAGCCGTTTGACTTCTGTATCGCGGGAAAGACGGACCAAGCGGGCCAATCTTTCGCCACTACGATTGAGGGCGTCCAACTCGCGGCGCAAGTCCTGAAGCGACCGCTGGAGCCCCTCTTCGGAGGTGGATTGAACCCCACCCTGGTTGACGACTGCAATAAAAGCTTCCACCGCCGTCTCGGTATTTTGGGCGTGCTGGTGGAAATCCTTCATCGCCGCATTGGCCTCCCGCCGCTCCTCGCTGGTCTCGCGCAGCACCAGATCGAGGTTCGCCGGAATCCGCATTTCCCGGGGAATGGTGATTTCCAGACGCCGCTCGCGCTGCTGAACCACGGTGGCCGGACGTACCTGAATTCCCGTCACCGGAGCCTGAAATTGGCCAATCATCCCCAAAAGCCCCGGGGCCGTCAGGCGATCGCCATCCCGGCGGCGCACCTGGGTGGACTGGGAACTGATGAGGGCATATTCAAGGAAACGGTTCCGATCCTGGGAGAGAAGCTCCGCCAAGGCACTTTCCCGGCGTTGCCCACTGATGCTCACAAGGCGAAACCCTGCAAGACGCTCGGTGACCTCGTTGCTCGGGAAGCGATATTCAATGCCCACGGTCTCATCAATCTGCCAGTCCTCGATTTGAAAGCGCTGACCCTGCGGATGACGGTCGGAACGGAACGTCACATAGGCATTTCGCCAGTGCGATCCGGAGGAATTCCGGATGGCAAACTCGATGGCCATGACATTGGATTCGGGGTAGGACCGCTTGCGGATGGCGAAGGGATAAAGCTCCTGACGCGGCGCATCGGCACTCGGGGTGTCACTGGTGCTGCCAATAAAACGCCCCATTCGGGTGATCGGAATGTTGACAGTTTCCTCAACCGGCGCCGCACTCGCCGCCTCGATTTCCTCGCGGGTGGGAGGGCGTTGCTGACGGCCGGTGCGTGAATCGGTGGCTGCGGCCGTCCTGCGATCAAAGGCCTCGGCGGTTTCCGTTTCCTCGGCAGGTTCAGCCGCAACAGGAGCCGCAACCGGCTCCGGACCACGAAGCCCAATCATTTCCAGGGCTCCATCAGTGTCGACAATCACATAAATCCCCGCACCGCCAATGACGACGAGGAGGATAATCGCAATGGGGAATACTATTTTTTTCACGGTCGGAAGGGCTCCATGACCGAAGTCTCGCATCGGCTAAAAGTATCCGGGAAACGGAAAGAACACTGCAAGCAAAACGACGGCGCAAAGCTTGAAGGATGAAGGATGAGGGATGAATTAAGTGAAAAATAGAGGGAATTTTGTGGTTTGGGTTTTGCGACTCCCGAAAAAGTCCACAGTGGAGGAGCACAGGCTGCGTGACGTACAAGGGGGACAGGGACGCCACACCCATAAGGATGAAGGATGAGGGCCAAAGGATGAATTAAGTTAAAAAACAAAAGAAATCGTCTGGTTTGGGTATTGGTTGAGGGGGCGGCACAAGGATGAAGGATGAAGGATGAAGGCCAAAGGTGTTCAGTCAGGACATGGGTAACAACTCAGGTTCAAGACAAAGGTAACGCTTCAAGTTCAGAACATTGGGTGACGCAAAAGATTCAAGACAGGAGCAACAACTCACCACCGCCACCCCACACACAGCAACTCAATTCACCCCTAAAATCTTAATTCATCCTCCATCCTTAGGCCTTCATACTTAAAAACAAGTTCCTTCCAATCCGCTCGGTAATGAAAGCTGACGCGGCTCAGCGCGGCGGTGGAGGTCAGTTCCTTGCCGTCTTCGAATCGATCATCGTAGTCATAGCGCGAGAGGTGAAAGCGCCATCGATCGCCGGGTTGGGGAGGTTGGCCGTTCAGCTCGACAATATCGGAGAAGGGAATTGCCAACTCCAGCGACCAGCCGGTGTCCACGTCGCTGCTGTCATTGAGGGTGCCATCGAGGTGTACGGCGTGGCGCATGTTTTCAAACTTAAAGTCCCGGGGGCTTCCTCCGCGGGCATCGAAGACAGTACCCTTCGCGTTGATCTCGATATTGTAGTACCGGTTGGCTCCCTCGACCTGGAAGAAAAACTCCAGGCAATCATCGTAGAAGACGGGATGGTCGCGGCGTGATTCCGTGGCGCGCAGGTCGTGGTCCTCGGCAACAAAGGAGACGTATAGATGGGTGTCGTCCCACAGGATCCTTCCCTCGGTTTTTGAGGTCGCCGGGGCGTGGGTGATGGGTTGGTAAAAGGAAAGCACGGGAGCCGCGAGCCAGGCCTTTTCGTCAACACGTCCGTCGATGACGATGGTGCCGGTTGTCTTGATGCACTCCCAGACGGTCGGTGGTGAGGAGGCCTGAATCGCCAGTGGCAATGCGGGAAGAAGGAAGAGGGAAAGGACGAATTGTCGGGGCTTCAACGGGCAATATTCCTGGTGGTTTATCCATTGGGGTGGGGGCGCAGATCCATGCCGACGCGGCGGTGTTGTTGGTAGCGGCGCAGTTTTGCGGACAACTCCCCGGCGGAAAGGGTTGGGGCGAGGAACTCCACGTTCTCCAGCGACGCCAGCGCTCCCCTGCTTTCCGGCGAAACGGGAAGAAGAATGGGGACCGACTCCCCGAGGCGATGAAGATCCCCGGTGAAGGCGGCGGCGGCTTCCTTGCCACTGGTGTTACCATCGAGAAGAACGGCGAGGAGTCGCGGGGCGTTTCGCTGGAAGATTTCCCGCGCCTCGTCAAAATTTTTGGCGATCATGTAATCCAGCACGCACGCCTCGATGGCATTGATGGCATTTCGGCAGAAGGCTTCGTCCGGTGAGACCAGAAGAACCAGGCGCCCCGCGGAGACACCATCGTGGTGGTTGTTGGTTCCATGTTGTTCCACCTTGCTGGAG
>JAFIGB010000423.1 GCA_020831705.1 Candidatus Sumerlaeia bacterium
TGGGGGGTTTTTTTTTTTCTGGGGGGGGGGGGGGGGGGGCGCCCCCCCCCCCCCGCGCGGGTCAAAATCGAGCATTCATGGTCTGATGTGCGCAAGCACTTTTGGGGTGCCGGGGTGGTTTATCCGCTTGAACCGGTGGAATCCCTTTTTTTATTGGGCGCGGATGCTTGATTTTGATTGAATCGACAAGCCCGCTCCGATTGAGTCAAACCCAAGGAGGGGGAACCTCAGGCGAGGATGGGAAAGAAATCCCCGCTGAATGGCTCACCCACCTTCAGGTTCCCGGCCTCGTCGCTGACCCCGTGGGGGTTGCCATTATAGGTTTCTCCATCGGGCATGTAGATGATGGAAAGCACCCGGCGCGGCTGGTCCGACAGGTTCTTCCCGGCGAAATGAAAGGTCAGGCCATTGTGATACGTCACCGAGCCCTTTTTCAACGGTACATAGACGCGCTGGATTTCCTCGGGTGCCTTGTTGGCGACCTTGCTGAAAAGGTCCTGCTTTTCGTCCCCGTCGGCATCGAGAAGAATCGTCTCGTGGATATCCCAGGCGTGGGAACCGGGAACGAAGTGCATGCAGCCATTTTCCCAGTCGACGTCCTGCATGGGAATCCAGATCGACATGGGACCGGGTTCCTCCATCGGCCAATATGGGAAGTCCTGATGCCAGTCGGTTGCCTTGCCGCCGGGGCCGGGGAGCTTCGTCATGAGGTGGTCGTGCCACAGGCGGACCTTTTCGCAGCCAATGAGTCGCTTGGCGACTTCGGCCAGGATCGGATGCTTGGTGAACTTCTGGAAGCGCTCGTCCCGGCGCCACACGTTGACTACCTGAAGGAAGACCTTCTGGTAGGCGTTTCGCTCCTCCATGGGGGGAAGCTGCTTTTCGATCTCGGTGTTGATCTCGTCGGTCAATTTCGTCAGTTCGTCAAGTTCATCCACGGTCAGGATGTCATTGACCTGAAGGTAGCCATTTGTCCGGTAAAATTTGATTTGCTGCTCGGTAAGTGGATACATCGTTGCTCTGTCCTTGGTCAGGAATGTGTCGCCGTACTTCGACCAATCGAGAATCCCACCCATGCCCCCGGTTTCTCTAGGGGGATATTGGGAGATGGATTGGAGGATCTTGCTGCATGATTCAGCTCCTTGCCACAGACCATTCCCCGATGATTCAGTCCTGGGGCGTTGCTGCCGAGCGCTTCCCCAATTACCTGCTCCGTGTTCCTGATCGCCACGACCACGACGTGGTGGAAATGTTCTTCGTCCTGAGCGGCCGGGGCCTTCACTTTATTGAGGGCGAGGAGGAGGAGGTCGCAAGCGGGGATATGGGGGTGGTTCGCCTTGGGCAACACCACTGCATTGTAACTCCCGGCGAGCCGATGGATATTCTCAATATCTACCTCGACCCGGTTCGTTTTCGCCGCCCCGGCCTGTCACCGGTTCTGTTGCGCCTCCTCGATCACCTGCGCACCGGTGGGGATGGGAGCTTCCCGAAGACCACCTGGGAAAGCCCCGGGCGGCCCGTCATTCATGACCTGATCAAATCCATTGGCCGCGAGGTATCCGAGCGGCGCCCGTTTTTTGAGGAGGCCATCGAGCTATACGTCCGCCTCCTTCTTCTGGAAATAGCCCGTGAATCCTTCTCCGGTGATCAACCGGGTGTGGAGGGGGGCGGTTCGCCAATGTTTCATCCCTCGGTTGCCCGGGCACTTGTCTTTCTGGAGGAAAACTCCACCAAGCCCCTTCAACTGGATGAGGTTGCCCGTCATACGCGTACCAACAAGTTCCACCTTTGCCGCCTTTTCCGCCGGGAAACCGGCACCACCGTGATCAACCATCTCCAGCGCCTCCGCATCCGTCAGGCCATGCAGCGCCTCATGGAGGAGGACACCAAGGTCATCACCATCGCCCAGGAGGTCGGTTTCTCGGACCTCGCCAACTTCAACCGGGTTTTTCGACGTCTGGCGGGGACAACGCCCACTGCGTATAGACGCCAGGCCCGTGAGGAACTCAAAAATTCAGCCATCATTAAGCCGCATGGCTCAAGGAGCAACTAATGCAGGTTCTTGTCGAGTCATTTACCGATGCCACCCCCCTTCTCGAAAATCCCGGAGCCCTGCGCCATGCGGCGGAGGAGGAAGGGGTCCTGTTTTTTCGCGGCCTCCTTCCCCGGGAGCTCGTCCTCGAACTGCGAAGCCAGTTTCTCGATGTTCTGGCACGCCACGGATGGGTCGAACCGGGTAATCTGGATGGGGTTGCCAATCACGAGGCCATTGCCGCCGAGGATCCCGCCGCCATGGTTGCTTCCGGTGTCGGCATCCACAACAAGGCGTACGCCGATATCCAGAAGCTCGAGCTTTTTCACAACCTCGCCCATCATCCGAAACTCATCAGTCTATACGAAGGTCTCTTTCAGGGATCGGTTCTGCCCCATCCGAGGCACATTGCCCGCCTCATGCTCCCGGCGGCCTTCAACGCGCCCACCCCGCCCCATCAGGATTTCATCCATATTCAGGGAACCAAAAATGTCTGGACCGCATGGATTCCCGTTGGTGACTGCCCGAGGGAGCTGGGCGGCCTTACGGTCGTCCGCAAGGGACACAAGGAGGGTCTCCTCCCCGTTGCCGCCTCCGAGGGGGCTGGTGGCCTGGAAACGCACATGTGCGCAAGGAACTATACATGGTTGGAGACCGACTTTCAGGCCGGTGATGTTCTGACATTCAACAGCCTCACCGTGCACAAGTCCCTCAAGCCCCAGCGCCGGGACCATGTGCGTCTATCCATGGATTACCGATTCCAGCCCGCTGCCGAGGAAATCGAGCAGGCATCCCTCAAACCCCATGGGGAAGTGACGACATGGGATGAGATATACAGGGACTGGAAGTCGAACGACCTGAAGTATTACTGGAAGAAGCACAACCTGTCGATGGGCGAGTGGGATGATTCCATTCGCTGGCAAAAAGAAAAGATCTGCTGAAAGTGACCATGAAACCAAAGATTCTCGCCTCCCTCATCCTTGCAATCCTCGCCCTCGCAAATCCAGTCGATGCACGGCAGATCATACGCATGGCCATTGCCGACCTGAATTATCGGGATGCCTTCGAGGCGGTGGCAAAGGAGTACATGGAGCTCCATCCTGACGTCGATGTACGCATCCAGATCATCTCGGTCGGGGGATATGCAACGTGGATTCGAACGGCACTGGCCGGGGGGATGCAGACGGCTCCCGATATATACAATTTCAACTTTGGGAGTGGCTTCTACGAGTCCGGCAAGGCCATCAACCTCCAGCCGTACCTCGACTCCGAGAATCCCTACACCGGCAAGCGCTGGCGCGACAGCTTCAATCCCCAGTACCTCCGCATGCTTGCAGAAGGAAGTGATTACCCCCAGATTCCCCTCAATTACATTGAAATCGGGATCTTCTATAATCAGGAGATTTTCGACAAGCTCGGCCTGGAGGTCCCACAAACGTGGGAGGAATTCATGGATGCCTGCCAGGTCATCAAGGACGCCGGCATCATTCCCATCGCCATGCCGGGCGACAAGGAGGGCTATTGGGGCGGAGTCGTCGGCTGGGTTGTGCGTCTATTCACCGATGCATGGTTCTACGATGTGGTCCCCGAGATCATGGCCCGCCCGGGGGACTTCATCTTCGAGCCCGATGTTGATGCCGACTTCGAGGTCGACTTTGAAGATCCCTTCAATGACCTCCTCGTGAACCTTTCCCCCGAGCGCCGCATACAGGCAATCCTCGACGGGCGCCTCGCTTTTGATGGCCCCCGAATGCGGGAGTTATATACATACCTTCGCGACTTCTCCAACTACTGGCAGCGTGGGTTTCATGGTGCCGATCCCATGGGTGTCTATAACCTGTTTCTCTCCCAGCGGGCGGCCATGATGTTCAATGCCAGCCAGGCGGTTCTTGTCCTCGAACGCGACATTGGGCGTCTCCGTCCGGACGAGCAATTCGAGTGGGGTGCCTTTCACCCCCCACCCGTCACCTCCAGCGAGATCGTCCGCACCCGGTTTCGTGGCGTCGGCGCCCCCCTTCCCGTCTTCGGCATCATCCGAAAGTCACGGGAACAGAACGACCGCGCCGCCGACTTTCTCATGTTCCTGACATCTCCGGAGATGGGGCGTCTGATTCTCGATGTCTGTACAGAAGTGGAGGAACCCATCATCGGTCCCTTCGCCATGGTGGACGTTCCCCTCGACGAGGAAATGGACGCGAAATTCCGCCCGTTTCTCGGCCACGGTCGTGAAAAATTGGAAATACGCGGGCTTGAGGATGAGCAGGAATCGGTCTGGCGCTGGAGCACCCTCGCCCAGGACTATATGGCCGACCGCATGACCCTTGACCAGTTCCTTGAAAGTTACCAACGCCTCATGGTTCAGGCCATTCCCCGGGTCATCAAGCGCTTCGACCTCGACATGGACCCGACTACCCGGGACAATAACGGGACGCTCCTTGGAGAACTGACGGACCTCCTCGATCAGGTCGCCAGTGGTGCGGTGGTCACACCGGATCGCGATGCCCTTTGGGGCTTCCTTGAGGAGCAACTCATTGCCCAGGCCCGCCGCATCGTCCGCCACGAATCCGGTCCCTTCGACTATACACTGCAGGAAACGGTTCCCATCGTTGTTGTGGAAAGTAACGCCCGTTTCGAGGAGGCGGTGAATTCCGCCGAGCGTATAGCCCGGGAAAACAACAGGCAGTTTCTGGTCGTTGTCCAGCTTGGAGGAAGGTCGGCACCGTTGCGCTACAAGGTCATGAACTACCGACCGTCCTTTGACGAAGTCATCGCAGGGCTTTCCGGTGATCGATACAGCCGCGAGGAACTTCGCCGTATCTTCCGGTGACGGTGGATCCTTCCATTACAGGGGCATGATAAAATCGTAGTGCCCCGAAGGGGCTTCCAGGACGACTGATGTTCCGTGCTTTCCGGTAATGCGAAGATCGGGATGGTCGGCCAGCGGTAATCCTGATTCATTCGCCAATGCGGGGTTTTTCACGGGAAGGTGTATCTCGCCGGTTGCGCCCACGGGAATGCGGCAACGGAGAAGAAGCGTTCCCTCGCGGCTGTTGCGAATCCATTCGGAGGATGCCCAGCCAACCGGTGTCAGATGGCGTGCCCGTGTATACTGCAGATTTTCATCGGGGTGGGGTGCTATACGCACGCGGGAAAATCCGGGTTCCGCCAGGTCAATGCCGGCCAGGTGGCTGAACATCCATTCGCCCACCGCACCGAAGGCGTAATGGTTGAAGGAGTTCATGCCCGGCGTCTGAAGGCCAAGCTCCTCCGACCATCCGTCCCATCGTTCCCACACCGTCGTGGCTCCCGCGCGAATCTGGTACCCCCAGGAGGGGAATTCCTCATTGAGAAGAATCCGGCAGGCGAGCTTGTGGTGCCCGCTGTCTGTCAACGTGGGCATGAGGTCCTTCAGGCCGATAAAGCCGGTGGAGAAGTGCCCGCCTCGATAGGCAATATCCTGGGCCAGAAATTTCGCCGCAACGGGTCGCAGATGGTCGGGGAGGAGGTCATGACGGAGGGCGAGGACGTAGCTGCATTGCGTGCGGCCACGGACGCCACCGTCCGGCTCCAGGAAAGTCTTCTGGAAGGCATCGCGTATATCACCATGGAGCTTCGCAAAGTGCGCCGCATCATCGTCGCGACCGAGAGCCGTGGCCAACTCCGTCATCATGCGGGCATTATTGGCGAAATACGCCGTACCCAGCAGGTCGCGGGGTGTGTGGGAGTTGAGGGAAACCCAGTCACCAAAGCCCTCATCGGGGCGGATCAGGCCGTCGCTTGTTTCCTCAAGGTAGTTCATATACCGGACCATTGCATCCCAATGGCGTTCAACGATGCGGGTGTCCTTATAGACACGGTACAGCGTCCACGGGCAGATGATGGCGGCATCCGCCCACGCCGCAAAACACATCTCCGGGTTGGGCCAAAGGGCAATGGCGGGGGCAACGGCGCAGAACCAGCCTTCGTCGTTCTGGGTGTCAAAAAGGTCGCGGAGCCACTTTGTGAAGAAGGGGGCGACGTCGTACTGGAAGGTGGCGGTCCGAATGAAGATCTGGGCGTCGCCGGTCCAACCAAGACGTTCGTCCCGCTGGGGGCAATCCGTTGGGACCTCCAGAAAATTCCCCCGCTGGCCCCAGCGAATATTTTCCGCCAGCTTGTTGGCAATGATGCTTGAAGTGGCCAATTCCCCCGTTGATTCCATGGGGTTGTGGAGGACAATCCCGATCACGTCTTCCAGGGAGGGGGCGACAGGCAGCCCGGTCACCTCGACATATCGGAACCCGTGAAAGGTAAAGCGCGGCTGCCAGATCTCGGGTTCGTCGGTCCCCTTGATATAGACATCTGTACACCGTGCACCACGGAGGGCCTCGGTGTACAACTCGCCCTCGTCGGTGAGGACTTCCGCATGGCGAATCGTCACCTGGGCTCCCTTTGGTCCGGCGGTACGTATCCTGACAATCCCTGCGAAGTTCTGGCCCATGTCAAAGACGTGAACTCCCGGGCGGGGTTCGGTGACGATTTTCGCCGGAATTTCCTCAATGGCCCGGACGGGAACAGCGGGGTAGCATTCCACTTTTGCCTTCGGCGATTCGGAGATGACGACGGGTGCGAGGGAGGAGTCGTCAAAACCCACCCCCCACCAGGAATCGATGGAGATCTGCGCGTCGTATCGCTCGCCCATGAGCAGGTCCGCCTCGCGGATCGGCCCATCCAGCGAGACCTTCCAGTCCCCATTCGTCGTGATCTTTTCCACCTTTCCATCGCCATGGTGAAGGTTCAACTGGGCCAGGAACTTCGGTTCAGCCCCGTAATGGTCCCGGCGCCGTGACCAGGCAACGTATCCGGAATGCCAGCCGTCAGCGAGGATCGCCACGATGATATTGCGTCCCGGACGCAGGTGCGCCAAAACCTCATGGGTGGTTGTATAGACGCGCTTGTTGTAGTCCGTCCATCCGGGGGCGAAGAAGTCCTCGCCGACACGGTGGCCATTAATCCAGACCTCGGCAATGCCCAGGGCGGAGGCGTGAAGGACCGCCTCGGCCGGAAGGGATTCAAGATCAAAAGTTGTGCGGAAATATCTCGCGGGGGGAAGGGTCAGGGCCTCCCTCGATCCCGGAATTCCCCACGGGGTCAGGGGAACCACCACCGGATCGGTCAATCCCACCGGGGCAATGACCTTCGCCTTTGTTCCGGCATCCATCGCAACCGTGGGGTCGAAATCCTCGGGCGAATCCAGTTCATGAATCATCCAGGAATCATCAATGGGCAGGACGATCTGTCGCTGGTTGGCGTACCTCACAACAAGCTTCCCGGTCAAACCTGCGGGGCTTCCATCGGTGTGATTGGTCGCAACCACCGCGATCCTGTTCGTCCCCGGCTTCAGGTCGCTGGAAAGGTCCAGTTCCGTGGGTTCGCGCCAGCTGTCTAGACGCTCGGCGGCCCTTCCCACCTCCCTGCCGTTGACATACACGACAAACGTATCATCCGCCGCGAGGAGCAATTTTGCAAAGGTAACCTTTGTATTCTCCGGGACATCCAAGACTTGTTGAACGGCAATCGTGCGTGCCTTGGCGCTGACGGCGGGATTCTCCTCGTCCCCATGCCAGACCCACTTGCATCGATCAAAGAGCATCGGCGCCGGTCCTTCAATCCATGTGGCGTCGAGGACATCCTCCCCCGTGGGGCCCATGCGCCATGTGGCCGCGTCACTCCAGGGCGAGACATTGCCATCCCCATCCCAAAGTCGAACGCGCCACAGGTATTTGCGGTCACCCTCAAGCGGCTTGCCCATGTACTCGATCTGGATCGATTGCGCCGTGTCGACTTTTCCCGTGTCCCAGTGCGATGGCGCCTCGAATCCAGCCGCCCGGGTTGTGACCTGAACCTGCCATGCCGACTGGCGCTGGCCGCGAAGATCCTGCCGCGTCGCTTCGGCGATCCAGGAAAGGCGGGGCTTCTCCTCGCCAATTCCCACGGGGTTGTTCATGTACTCACAACGAAGTCGGCGGGGGAGAATGCCGGAGTTGCTCATGTTGGGGTGTCCTTCCCGGTTTCTTTAATCCTGCTGGTCCTCATAAGCCTTCCACGGCTTCCATTCCTTCACGAGCGGTGTATATAACTCGGGGCGCCGCTGGTGAAAGACACGGCTGTTTTTACGGTAATCCCGAAGGTGATCCAGGTCAATCGTGGCCGTGATGTAGTCCACGTCGGTCGTTGGTGCGTGGGCGTGGATGGTTGCGGGGAACTGGGCGATGGCGGTTCCCGACCCGTGGGATGCGTTGGTGGCAATCATTGCCGTGTATGTCTGGTAGGTCATCGTGCGGATCATGAAATCCTCGACCGAGCCGCCGCGACCATTGATCCAGACGAGTATCTCCGCTCCCTGAAGGGAAAGGATATTGGGAACCTCGGGGAAATATCCATCGTAGCAGGTAAAGATTCCTATGGTGGCGAAGCCGAGGTCAAAAACCGGGAAGGAATCACCGACGGTCATGCGTGCCTCCCACTCATCCCCGCGCGCTGGCCAGAAGTAGGGCGGTTCCCCAACCGCCGGGTGGGTCTTGCGATATCGCCCTGCGATCTCGCCACTTTCGTCTATAAGGAGAGCCGTGTTGTAGAAAATCTCGTCGGACTCCACCTCAAAGCAGCCCACGATGACATTGATGCCGAGGCGGCTTGCATACTCGGAAATTTCCTCCGTCTCGGGTCCGGGGATTTTGATGTGACCGAGGTGGTATTCGGGAAAGACGATAATGCGGGCGCCGTCCTCCGCCGCCCGCTCCATGTAGTTTGTCACCTGCCGCACAACACCGATCTCGTGGTCGGGAATGATCTGTACGGCGGCGGCCTTCACGGTGGATGCGGGTTCGGGAAGGGGTGCGGGAGCCTCGCCACCGCTTGCATGGACACATCCCGCCAGCAGTACCAGAAATGCTCCAGGGGTGAACTTCATATATGATTTGGAAGCAGTCATTTTTCCATTCTCCATTGGGGCTTTGTATTCATGCCTTGAGGGCACCACTTGTCACGCCACGGACGAAATACTTCATGCCGAAGGCGATCAGGATCAGGAGCGGAATGCACCCGACGGTGTATGTCGCCAAGGTCACGCCCATGTCGACGGTGGCGTCGTTGGCAAGCTCCGTCACGGCCACGCTGAACATTTGCTTTGCCGGATCGTTGATCACCACCAGCGGCCAGATGAAATCGTTGTATAGACCAAACATGCTGGTGATGGCGACGGTGGCCAGCACGGGAAGGGAAAGGGGAATGACAATATTGGAGTACACCTGGATTTCATTCGCCCCGTCGAGACGGGCGGCATCGAAAAGATCGCGGGGGATTTCGGCCACGAAGGCCCGGAAGAGGAAAATCCCGAAGATCTGCCCCCCGGCCATGTAGGGAAGGAGGAGCGCCCAGCGCGTGTTGAGCAGCCCAAGATCCCTGACGAGGAGGAACAGCGGCACCAGTGTCAGCACCGCCGGGAGCATCAGGAGCGCAATCAACGCCATGAAGATCGTGTTCTTGAAGGGGAATTCATGGCGGGCAAAGACATATCCCGAAAGCGAGGAAAGCAGGAGGATGCCGGCAGTCGCCGCCGTGCAGACCACGATGCTGTTCATGATATAGATATAAGAGCGGGAAATGGCCAGTGTATAGTGGTGCCAGTTCCAGTCCCGGGGAAGACCCCAGAAGTTCGTGTGTATTTCCGCATTCGTCTTGAAGGAAAGGAGCACCATTCCCACCAGCGGCACAAAGGTGATCACCAGAAGGATGGCCAGACAGATATATGAGGGAATCTCGCGCTTTACCTGGGCGGTCATGGTCTAATCCTCCATCTTCGACTTGAGAAGTGTGAGGTTCAGCACCGTGAGCGCGAAGATCAGCACAAAGAGCAGAACGCCGATGGCCGCGGCATACCCGAATTGTTCGAACCGAAATGCATAGAAATACATATGGAGGGCGGGGATATGCGTTGCCGTTCCGGGGCCACCACCGGTCAGGACCAGCATCCCTCCGAAATCCTGAATCGTCGCGATGAACGTCAGTACAATCACCAGCCGTAACTGCCCAAGCACGAGGGGAAGCTCAATGGTGAAAAAGCGCCTGATCGGGCCGACACCGTCCATGCGGGCGGACTCCATCACCGAGGCAGGGATGCTCAACAACCCGGCATACAGGATCAGGAATCCAATTCCCCCAATCCATGGAAATCCGACAAAAATCACGCTCCCGAGGGCGGTGGAGTGATCACCAAGCCAGCTTTGTTGCAGGAATTCCAGGCCGATCAGGCCAAGGAACTGGTTCAGCATTCCCACATTGGGATCGAGGATGAATCCCCTCCACAGGAGGATGATGACCATCATTGGAACGACGATGGGAAACAGAAAGGAAGTCTGGAAAAAATAGCGAAGGCGTGCCCCGGAAAGATGGGAAATCATCACTGCCACAATGAGGGGAAGAATCGTTGTGCGCAGGACATTGCCCACCAGCAGGATGATCATGTTGGGAATACTGGCCAGAAGCACCTCATCGGTAAAGGCGCGGCGAAAATTCGACAACCCGACCCAGCGGGCATCGAATCCCGGCTCCACTTCCTGGAAGGCGTATAGAATGCCCGAAAAGGCTGGATAATAGCTGAAGACTCCAAGCAGGAGCAGGGTGGGCAAAAGAAGAAGGTAGGAAATGCGGGCGGCCCAGATCCGTTGAATCAGTGGAGGTCGAGGTGCTTGGTGAGAGGACATTATCCATCCGTCTTGCATGAGTGTTGGGGTTTGGGGCAACCCACCCGGGCCATATTAATTCCCGGAAAGGGATGCCTGCCAAACCCCACTGGATTCCTGGTCAGGAAAATCAGCGCATGGCGCGGAATGCCTGCGGTGAAACGGCACCGCCGAAGCGGGCAATATCACCATCGCTGACCGTTCCGTTGGTCGGATCATAAACCCAGTCTGCCGTGGACTGGCCCGAGATCGGGCTGCCAAACTGGAACGTCCCGCTGTTGTGTGCCAGATACATCGGCAACATGATCAGGTTGTTGTTCTGCCTGTTGGGACCGAAGCTGACAAGGCCCCATCCACGAACATCATCAAACTGGCCGGAGATCCCGAAACGATTCTGGTAACCAACGTAGTTCGCGTAATAAAATGAGTCGAGGGCGAATCCCGTTCCCTGGGGACCGCCGGGGCTTCCCTGAAAACCCTGCGTGTTCTGCATGAACGGATCATTGGGAATCGACGTCAGGTAGGCCACCGGGGTGGTGAGCGGCTTGAGGGTAAGGGCTGCATCCGGGCAGATCGCCCCGATTGCCGGACGGGGGCACGGGTCATTGTTCCCGGTGATGTCCCCCTCAAGAGGGTAGGAGTTGTAGTCCACCGCGTAGGCCTCGAGGGCCGTTGCCAGGGTCCGCTGGTCGGCATTCACGCGGGCAACACGTGAACGAATCTGCGCCTCCAGAAAGTTGGGGACGGCGATGGCTGCCAAAATCGCGATGATCGCCACCACGATGAGCAGTTCAATCAAGGTAAATCCGAACTGTTCCTTTTTCATCTTTCGGTGCTCCTGACCCCATCAAATCCACGCCATCGTGGAGGGGGTGACTTGGTTTGGTTTCGTCTCCGATCACGCCTGGGCCGATCAGTCGTGCTCGTTACTGATTGTTTTTGCCGCCCGGCGTTCTCCGTCGCAAGAGGAATTGGCCCGCTCCAAAGAGTGTTTTTGCCTGAACCTGCCGAAAATTGCCCATGATGTCGTCTGGAGCGCCTGATTCCTGTTCCCGCCAACTTCCCCCGCGGGCGTACTTTACGGTTAAAATGCCTCCCCGGGGCAGGTGATTTACTGCCAGCGGGGCGATTGATCGAAAATGATCGGTGGCAATCGTTCTGGCTTGCCCACCCATGCGCTCCACCCCATTCCTAGCCCCTGAATTTACCAGAAAGCAATGACCATGTCCTCGTCCTCAACTCCCCAAAAAGTCCCTCAAGCCCGATGGATTTGGCGCGACCAGGGGGAGGTGGCCCCCGCAAATGCCTTCACCTGGTTTCGTCGCGTTGTCGACCTGGATGAGCTCCCCTCCCGGCCAACCCTCCATTTTGCGGCAAATTCCAACGCCCGCCTTCTGGTGAACGGCCATGTTCTTCGCCGGAAGGTTGCCCGCTACGACGAGCGGTTTCCCACCGCCGAGGTCATCGAGCCGGGCCCCTGGCTCCGTCGCGGCCGCAATGTCATTCTCGTCCTCCATCACAATTGGGGCCCCATTGTGACTTTTCAAAGAACGGGGAATCGCCGGGCGGCCTTGTGGCTGGAAAGCGAATGGTTATGGACCGATGAATCCTGGAAGTGGAAGGTCCCGCCCCACCTTCTCCCCCAGGGGGAGCAGATCACCGGCATTGCTGAAAATGCCCACCGAATTCGTTACGGCATTCATCAGGACGCCTCCCATTTGGAGGCCATTGATCCAGCCCTTGGTGAGTACGATGATCAATCGTGGAGGAATGCGACCAACGTCCCGGGTGATGCTCCCGTTGCCGTGGAAACTCCCGGCCAGCGTGAATATTTCTTCCCGGTGCGCTCGGTCCTTGCCGGCGGAACCTGTGAATCAGACGCCGCAGAGAAATCCTCCCCCCGCGAGATATCGGCTGCCTTGTGCGGCGGCAGGTATGTCAGGGAACCTGCAATGGTGACGGAGGCGGGGAATTTCATCGCCCGGGGTGAATCCACCTTTCAGGGACGGAAGGGCAGTTCCCTCTATTTCACCTTCGACTTTCAGCAACCAGTCCACGGGTATCCGGTTGTTGACCTGAAATCCTCGGGGAGCGGCGTCGTCATGGACCTCGTCTATGCCGAGGTCGCCCGATCGCAATACAGTGGCAAGCGTCAGGTGCGCGAGGACGGGTGGTTGAACCCCGAACTCGTCGTTGGGCCTGGCTATACAGATCGCATTCACCTCGCGCCGGGGAGCAATCACATCGAGGTGCCTGACGAGCGCACCGGCCGCTGG
>JAFIGB010000426.1 GCA_020831705.1 Candidatus Sumerlaeia bacterium
AGAAACTGGGGAGCCTGGAGCTTTCGGACTCCTACACGGTCACGCTTCTCGAAGCGGTCGGCGCCCGGGACAACCGGGCCCGTATTAACGATGTCTTTCAAATCATCAAGGACCACCCGACCCGCTACCCCAGGGCCATGGCCCGCTTTCTTTCCACCTACCACGGAGCACCTGCAATACCGGGAACTGTCGATCGGTGGGTGAAAAGCCACGGCCGGGAAATCGATGAAAATGTGGTCCTTTGGGGGGGGGTCGGTGCCTGGATGGTTGCCAAGTCCAATTGGCGCGGCGCGGTCAATCACCTCACCCACTGGCAACATCGCGCAGGAGTCAAGCCGTGGATGCTTCACCTTCTGGGTCGGGCCCACGAGGCCCTCGGACAACCCGCCGAGGCGATGAATGCCTACCGGGCGGCCCTTTCCCTGGAAACGGACCACACCGAGGCGACCATTCGCTCGAAACTCGCCTTCCAGATGGCACTTGAGGGCATGGCTGGCGCCGGGCGCCTGATCCTTCTCGATCTTTCCGAGGAGGCCAAGAAACTCGGCACCGTCGAGGATCTCATGCGAACATTCTCGGTGCAGGCCTTCGCCGATGCGGAAACCATCACATCGGCCCAGGAGCGTGCCCAAATCCTTCAGGAATCCTTCCAACAGTTGCGCCAACTCGCGCGTCAGGACCCCTATTGCAATCCCCGCCCGATTCTAAGGGCCTTCCGGGAACGATCAGACCAATTGATTCAGCTGGCCCGCTTTCGGGAATCCCCACCGGAACCCACGGAGCTTTGAATGCCTGAAATTCCCCTGGAGCAACTGCTTGGGAAAATCAGAGCTTGCAGGGCCTGTGTGGATCACCTGCCCCATGGCGTCCGCCCCGTCCTTCGCGCCACAACCACCGCCCGCCTCCTCATTGTGGGGCAGGCCCCGGGCATCCGCGTTCACCGGACAGGAATCCCGTGGAACGACCCTTCGGGGGATCGGCTTCGCGAGTGGCTTGCAATCGACAAGGAAATATTTTATGACGAGAGCAGGGTCGCCGTCGTTCCCATGGGGCTTTGTTACCCCGGAACCGGGAAGGGAGGTGACCTGCCACCACGACGGGAGTGCGCCGAGCTTTGGTTTGGCGATCTGCTCCCCCATTTGAGGGAGGTAAGGTTGACCCTTCTTATTGGTCAATACGCTCAAGCATGGTACTTGGGCCGGCGACGGGGAAAAACCCTGGCGGAAACAGTCTCGAAATGGAGGGACTTTTTACCCGCAGTCATGCCCCTCCCCCACCCCTCACCAAGAAACCGCCGATGGCTTAAAATAAACAGCTGGTTTGAGGAGGAAGTCATCCCCGCCACCCGCCTTGCGGTGCGCAAGGCACTCGATGGGGAGGGCACGCCAAACCCACCACTTTCAATATTCGAGGCCGGGGAATCACCACCCGGAAGTAAAAGAGGAAAGGCGATTTTAGCAAACACCCCGAAAAGCGGACATAAAATATACGGTTTATCCCCGATAGCCCTTGACCCCACCCGGAACAAGGGCTGAACATCCCCCCCGTTGGTCATACCACAGGAAGGAACGGATCCATGAAGGGTGAGCAAACAAAGGCCTCTCAAGTGCCCCTGGAGGAGGTTCCCCAGGTGTCTCTCGATCTCCTGAAGGACTTCTCCATACCCACACTGGAACAATGGAAGGAACTTGCAACAGGCGACCTGAAGGGTGGTGACTTCGATAAAAAATTGTGCTGGAAGACCCTGGAAGGGTTTACCGTCAATCCCATTTATACCTCGGAAAACCTCAAGGGCGCCTCCCACTTGGGGTCGCTCCCCGGTTTTGCCCCCTTCGTTCGGGGAACTTCGCCCCTTTCCGGTGTCAGCCCGCGGTGGCAAATTCGTCAGGATTGCCTCCTGCCGGCCCCCGAGGATGTGAACGCTTCGGTTCGTGATGCCATTGCCCGCGGTGCCGATGCGGTGAGCATTCGCCTCGACAACGCCGCCCGCCAGGGATTCGACGGGGATTCCGTTGAAGCCCGCGATCTGGCTGGCCGTGGTGGCTGCACGATCAGTTCCCTCAACGGCCTTCGCCTGGCCCTTGCCGACATCGACCTTGCCAAGTACCCGATCACGATCCGCACCGGCGGCGCTGCCCTTCCTGTTTTGGGCATGCTGGTCGCCCTCGCCGATGAGCGCGGGGTTGACCGCCGCATGCTGGTCGGTTCGGTGGAGTGCGATCCTCACCGCAAGTTCCTTCGCCGTGGTTCGATGCAGGCAACGCTTGAGCTTCATTACCGCGAAATGACCGACATGGCGGCCTTCTGTCAGGAGGAATGCCCGGGAATCCGCCCCATCATCGTCAACAGCCACTCATGGCATAACGCCGGTGGAAGTGCGGTCCAGGAATTGGGTTACACGCTTGCCTCGGCGGTGGAATATATACGCGAAATGACCAAGCGGGGTGTGACTGCTGACAAGGCGTTCCTCTCGGTCCTGTTCAGCTTTTCCGTCTCCACAAACCTCTTCATCGAAATTGCCAAGCTGCGTGCGGCCCGTTTGCTTTGGGCCAAGGTCGCCACGGCGTTCAACGTGGAGTCGGAACACGCCGCGAAGATGTTCCTTCACGGACGTACCAGCGCCTTTACCAAGACACTCGACGATCCCTACAACAACATGGTGCGGACCTCCCTTGAGGCCTTCGCCGCCGCCATTGGCGGATGCGACTCGATATACGTCGCCCCCTTCGACGAGGTTGTCGGCCCACCGGATGCCACGAGCATGCGCATTGCTCGCAACCAGCAGATCATCCTTCAGGAGGAAGTCGCCCTCTCCAGGGTCGTCGATCCTGCAGGAGGAAGCTATTACGTCGAATCACTGACCGACTCCATTGCCCGGGAAGCCTGGGCAATATTCCAGCGCGTCGAGGAGGAGGGCGGCCTTGTGGTAAGCCTCCGCAAGGGTACCCCCCAGGATACCGTCAAGAAGACCGCTGCGAAGCGCCGCGAGTTGCTCGAAACACGCCGCGAATCCATTGTTGGTGTGAGCAATTACGCCAATCCGACGGAGAAGCTCCTCAAGAAGACACGCATCCCCCGCACTGAATTCCTGAGGCAACGTAAGGAACGTCTGGAGCGGCTGAAGAGAATGCGCCGCAACAGCGAGGTACGCCGCTGGCTGGACCTGATCGGCCACGCCGTTGTCACCGGTGAAGGCAATCTTGCCGGCATCGCCGTCGAGGCGGCCCGCGAGGGCGCAACCATCGGGGAGATCATGAACGCCATCATCCAGGAAAGTGAAGGCGAGCGCATCACCGTCGAGCCGCTGGAAAGCTGGCGTGCTTCCCAAACATGGGAGGGCCTCCGCGCCCGGGCGCGGGCATTCGCAGAGACAAAGGGCATTCCACCGCGTATTGCCCTGGTGCTTTCCGGCCCCCTGGCCATGAAGCGGGCACGGGCGGATTTCTCCCGTGGTTTCCTGGCAGCTGCCGGATTTGAAACCATCGAGATCGATGCCCGGGAGGACCTTTCCGAAACGGTGCTCGCGGTCGATCGATCCGGCGCACTTGGCGTTGTCGCATGCAGCGATGACCCTGGATATGCAACACTTGGCCCCGATCTGATCACGGCCCTCCGATCCCTTTCCCGCGAGATCCCCGTGTATATCGCCGGGAATCCCGTCGAGAGCATCGACGCCCTCAACGCCGCGGGTGTCTCCGGGTATATACACATGAAATGCAATACCTACCGTACCCTGGCCGAGATCCAGGACAAGCTGGGCGTGAACGCCTGACCCATCGATTACCAGAAAGAGGAAGACATTCCACATGGTTGACTTCACCAAGATCCCCTACGGAACCGACGAGTTCGAGAAGCCGGGCCTTGAAAGCTGGGAACGGGTCACGGAAATGTCCCGCAGGAACTGGGAAACTCCGGAAAAGATCTCGATCAAGCCCGTCTATACAGAGAAGGACCTGGAGGAGATGGAACACCTCCAGTATCTTGCCGGAATGGCGCCCAACCTTCGCGGCCCGTATGCCACGATGTACGCCCTGCGCCCCTGGACCGTCCGCCAGTACGCCGGTTTCTCCACGGCGGAGGAATCGAATGCCTTCTACCGTCGCAACCTGGCGATGGGCCAGAAGGGTCTTTCCGTCGCCTTCGACCTGGCGACGCACCGTGGATATGACAGCGACCACCCCCGGGTGGCCGGCGATGTCGGCAAGGCCGGTGTGGCGATCGACTCGATTCTCGACATGCGCGTCCTTTTCGATGGCATTCCCCTCGACCAGATTTCCGTCTCCATGACGATGAACGGCGCCGTCATTCCCATCCTGGCGCTCTACATCGTCGCCGCCGAGGAACAGGGCGTTTCCCCCGACAAGCTTTCCGGCACGATCCAGAATGACATCCTCAAGGAGTTCATGGTCCGCAACACCTTCATCTATCCACCCGAACCCTCCATGCGGATCATCTCGGACATCTTCGCCTATACATCGCGCAAGATGCCCCGCTTCAATTCAATTTCCATCTCGGGCTACCACATGCAGGAAGCCGGTGCCACCGCCGACATCGAGGTGGCCTACACCCTGGCTGACGGCCTTGAGTATATACGCGCCGGGCAGAAGGCGGGCCTCGACATCGACAGCTTCGCCCCCCGCTTCTCCTTCTTCTGGGCCATCGGGATGAACCACTTCATGGAAGTGGCCAAGATGCGCGCCGCCCGTGTCCTTTGGGCGAAACTCGTCAAGCCGTTCGGACCGAAGAATGCCAAGTCTCTCGCCCTGCGTACCCACTCGCAGACAAGCGGCTGGTCGTTGACCGAGCAGGACCCGTTCAACAATGTCGCCCGCACAGCCATCGAGGCCCTCGCCGCTGCCCTTGGCCACACCCAGTCCCTTCACACCAACTCGCTGGACGAGGCGATTGCCCTGCCGACTGATTTCTCCGCCCGAATAGCACGCAACACCCAGTTGATCCTCCAGGAGGAGACAAACATTTGTCGCGTGGTGGATCCATGGGGCGGGTCGTATTACATGGAGTCCCTCACCAAGTCGCTCATGGAGCTCGCCTGGGGTCACATCCAGGAAATCGAGGAGCTCGGCGGCATGGCCAAGGCTCTGGAAACCGGCATCCCCAAGATGCGTATCGAGGAGGCCGCCGCACGGAAGCAGGCAAGGATCGATTCCGGCCGCGAGACCATCGTGGGTCTGAACAAGTTCCGCCTTGAGAAGGAAGACCCCATCGACATCCTCGACATCGACAACACCGCCGTGCGCTTCTCACAGATCAAGCGACTGGAGCAGCTGCGTGCAGCACGGGATGAAAGCTCGGTGAAGGAAGCCCTGGACGCCATCACCAAGGGTGCGGAGACCGAGGGGGCCAACCTCCTCGAACTCGCCGTGGAAGCCGTGCGCCGCCAGGCAACCGTGGGGGAGGTCTCCGACGCCATGGAGAAGGTTTTCGGCAGGTACAAGCCACAAATCCACCGGATTTCCGGTGTCTATAAAGCGGAGGCCGAGGGCATGGAGGAAATGGATGAAGGCATCAAGCGCGCCGCCGAGTTCACCGAGCTCGAGGGACGCCGCCCGAGGCTCCTTGTTGCCAAGCTGGGACAGGACGGCCACGATCGCGGTGCCAAGGTTATTGCAACCGCATTCGCCGACATGGGCTTCGATGTGGATATCGGCCCGCTCTTCCAGTCCCCCGCCGAGGTCGCCCTCCAGGCGGTCGAGAACGATGTCCACGTAGTGGGTGTCTCCTCCCTCGCCGCCGGGCATAAGACACTGATCCCCGAACTCGTCCAGGAGCTGGAAAAACTCGGACGCGGCGACATCCTCGTCGTTTGCGGTGGCGTCATCCCTGCCCAGGATTACGATGCGCTCTTCGAGGCCGGATGCGCGGCAGTCTTCGGACCCGGCACGGTCATTCCCCGTGCCGCCAAGAAGATTCTCGATCTTCTGTTTGAGCAGATCAGCGCAGACGACTGACCACCCGTATAGACAGCTGTATTGACAACAGGCCGCAGGCAACGGAACGACATGGCAAGCAACGACCACAACCATCACGATCTGCCGGAAAGCCACATGCGGGTCATGCCCGGACTGGATCCGGGTCGTGATGCCTTCGTCCCCAAGGTACGCAAGCGCCGTCAGCTTTCTGTTGATGAAT
>JAFIGB010000435.1 GCA_020831705.1 Candidatus Sumerlaeia bacterium
AAAAGAAAAAACGAGAAGCGCTTTTGCCATTCTCGTCAATGACGGCGGAAACTCCGAGGGGTGGTGGACGCTGGAGTTCGACGGCGAACCCTACTTCGGTGACCCCGTTTTCAATGAACTCGGCGCATGGTATATGGTCGCCAGCGACGCCCTTCCCCCCGGCAAGACAACGATGACCCTCCAACCCGGTCCCGGAGTATCCTCACATCTTGAGCGTGTTCTTGCCTTCTCCCTGGATGGCACCGGCGAGGAGGTTCACTTCGGTTCCTTCGTCCGCACCATCAGTGGCGAGGCACAAAAAGCCCAGCCCGCGGCCGACCCCCTCCAGCTTCAGGTGGAGATGCTTCACCTCGAACTCGACATCACCCTGAACATGTCAGCCGCCAACATCCCCGATGCCACGGCGAAATACACCATCAAGTCACTCGTCGACGGCCTGGAGCAGGTCGCCCTCGACTTCAACACCAACAACGGCAACATGACCATCCATGGGGCCACCTCCAATGACTCGGTGACCGGGCATTCGTTCAGCAGCGGCCGGATATACATTGATCTGGACACACCCCAAAACGAGGGGGACGAATTTACTGTCTCGGTGAATTACTCCGGCACCCCGGTTCCCAACCGATCCTTCCGCCGGTCCACCCACGGCGGCGGCATTCCCCTCATCTATACAAACAACCAGCCCTACGATGCACGCCTTTGGCTTCCCAGCAAGGATATCCCCGAGGACAAGTTCACCACCGACTTCAGCATCACGGTGCCCGACCAGTCCTACAACGGCTGGCCCCTTTTCGCCACCTCCATGGGTTCACTGGTTTCCAACACCGCCAATGATGACGGCACACGCACCTACCGCTGGGTTTCCCAGTACCCCGTTGCAAGCTACCTTGTCTCCATAACCTGCACCAACTACAGGCCCGCCGTGGGGGCGTATGTTTCCCGCGATGGATCACGCACCATGGAGGTCGCCCATTACGTATACCCACAAAGCCACGCCGCCGAATCAGGCGAGATCCCAAACACCATCGAGATCATTGAGTTTTTTGCGGACACCTTCGGCGAGTATCCCTTTATTGAGGAAAAATATTGGACCTCCACGTGGGGACTCACCTTCGGCATGGAACACCAGACCATCTCCTCCATGCCGAATGGCGATCTGGCGACGCCCTTCCACAGGCGCAATATCCACGAAATTGCCCACATGTGGTTTGGGGATGCCGTCACCCTTCGACATTACGACCACCTTTGGCTCAATGAGGGGTGGGCGACCTACATGGAGGCCCTCGCCTACGAATATCTCTACGGACGGGCCTACTACCACCAATTCATCAACGCCTGGAACACCAGCGATGCCTTCCCCATCGTCAGTTCCCGGGCCGATGAGTTCAACTACCGCATTGTCTATACAAAGGCGGCATGGGTTCTCCACATGTTCCGCAAGGTCGTTGGCGATGACCTCTTCTTTGAGGGCGCCCGCAACTTCATCGCCGACCCGGACCTGCTTTACGGCACCGCTGACACCGATGACCTGATCAGGGTGTACAGCGAAACCATCGGTGAGGACGTTTCCTGGTTCTTCAATCAGTGGCTTTACCGTGCCGTCCGTCCCACGTATGACTACTTCTGGGAGCAGGATGGCACCGGAACGCTGACAATCGGGTTGGAGCAGCGCCAGGCTGGTGCGGCGTACCGCATGCCGCTGGATTTCGAGGTCCGCTATACAACCGGCGATGAGGAAATCCACACCCTCATGAACGAGGACAAGATTCAGTCCTGGCAAATCGAAACCGATGGAAGGGCTGTTGCCGCTGTGACCCTGGACCCCGACAACTGGGTGCTTGCGAACAAGAACCTTGTCGGTGTTCCCGATCCCCCCGCGAAGGTCAACATCCTCGCCGTTCTTGGGAATGCGGAGGAAGGCACCATGACCGTCAGTTGGCAGGGCGGCGGCGGGCTCCCCTTCCGTGTCTACACAAGTCCCGACGGTCACGGCAACTGGACACTTGCAAGGGATGAATCCGCGCTTCCCTCCACCTCCAGCAACGCCACCTTCACAGGCTACGAGGAGGGGGACATGGCCTGGTTCCGTGTCGCCAGGGTCGGACTCATCGAGGGGTATCACAGCGAGATATACGGCGCACGGATCGGTGGCGATGTCACCATTCTGAACGTCGATGGTTACGAACGGTGGCCCCGCCAATCCTTCGGTGGCCCCCAGGGTCATCATATCGTGGCCTTCCATGGAAACGCCCAAGCGGCCAATGGCTTCGCCTTCGATACCGCCAGTAACGATCGGGCTGCCAACCAGGTTTTCCTCCGCTCCTACGACATGGTGAACTGGATCCTCGCTGAGGAATCCACCCAGGATTCCACCTTCACGCCTGCGGAGCAAACCCTGGTGAAGGACTTCCTGGAGGCGGGCAACCGGCTCTTTGTTTCGGGTAATGAAATCGGCTGGGATCTTGTCGCACGTCCATCATCCCCAGCGGATACCGAGTTTTACGAGCAATGGCTGAAGGCGGAATTCCTTGCGGATGACTCGGGGATCTATTCCGTGGAGGGAATCGGCCATGGCAGCGCCTTCTGCAATATTGAGTTCGGGTACGGAGGCGGTGACGCCCCCTACTTCCCCGGATGGCCCGACCTCATTGCACCCATCAACGGAAGCGAAACCGCCCTTGTCTATACACGGGGTGGCGCGGCAGCCATTCAGTATTTCGGAACCTTCGGCAACGGCACCGAACCCGGTGCGTTGATTCACTTCGGCTTTTCCTTCGAAACGATTTCCACACCCGAGGACCGCGCCCAAGTCATGAACGGAATCGTGAGAACCCTCATGGCAGGCGAGGCGCTCCCCTGCTACAGCCTGGATGGTTTTTCGATTTATTAAGTGCCGGCTCCCGGGGAGGGATTTATCGCTTCCTTCCCCGGGCGTCTATATCACTGGGGCCTTCCTTGCGGGTCGGCTCCAAGCCTTCCAGCGCCCGCATTCCATCACAAAACTTCAGGACGTTTCGGGGTCTCCAAAGGAACGGAAATCCGGCGCACTGGGTCGGCTTCTCCCCATGGATGCGACACCCGGCCAGTCCCTCCTCATCCTCGAATAGAAATATACACGACTTGAGTTCATCCTCCTGGTCACGGAGGATCGTCTCGTCAAGCATCTCGACACAATATTCCCGGCGAAACTCCTCGACGGAAATATCAAGAAACCGCGCCGCCCGTTCGATGTCGTGGTCGGTCACATCGACATACCCGTCACCCCGGCAACAATTACCGCATCGATGACAGGCGAATTCCTGTTTGTAGGGCCATCCCGGTCGTGGGGTTTTTTTTATTGGTCATCAAATGGAGCAAATAAATTGGGGGGCGAAAAGCAAACACTCAATTGGCCCTTTAAACACAATCACCCCCCC
>JAFIGB010000453.1 GCA_020831705.1 Candidatus Sumerlaeia bacterium
ATCCACCACGGATCAATGCTCCCCGGTATATACATTGATACCGGGTACTGAATCCAAGGTCCGGACATTTCAGGGAGATAATCCGGCCTGCCAGCCTGTCTGGCAGGCCGATTTCTATTTACCAGGTCATCACGGTACCAGTTTGTTCGCCCTACCCCAGCGTCAACCGGGCGAAACGCGACAATTCCACGTTGCCACCGCTGATAATCACGCCAACGCGTTTCCCCCTGAACTCCCCATGGCGGCGAAACAGCCCCGCCAGGCCAAGCACTCCTGTTGGTTCTGTAATGATCTTCATACGTCCCCAGGTAAACTCCATGGCGTCTATAAGTTCCTGGTCCGTGACTGCCAGCATGTCATCCACGACTTCCATGATGAGGGGAAAAGTCAGGTCGCCGAGGCTCGTCGTACGGGCGCCATCGGCAATGGTTTTTGGCCTGGCTGCCACCTGAAGCGTCCCGGAATGAAAGGAGCGCGTGGCATCATCGCCCGCCTCCGGCTCCACCCCGACCACCTGGCAACCGGGGGACATCTCCCGCGCGGCAATCCCGCAACCGCTGATGAGGCCGCCCCCGCCGACGCAGACGAAGAGGGCATCCAGCCTGCCAACCTCCTGAAACAGCTCCAATGCTGCCGTGCCCTGTCCAGCGATGACGTGAGGATGATTGAAGGGGGGGATGAGGACTGATCCGTCCTCCTGCTGCAATTTCGCCCCGACCTCCTCACGGGCAACCTTTTCGTGATCATACAGCACCACATCCGCCCCGTACCCCCGGGTGGCATCCAACTTCACCGCGGGCGCATCGGAGGGCATGACAATACGCACCTTGATTCCAAGAATCCGACCGGCAAGGGCAACGGCCTGGGCATGGTTTCCCGAGCTATACGCGAGGACGCCCCGCTGACGTTCCTCCGCGGAAAGGCGGGAAAGGGCGTTGTAGGCACCGCGAAACTTGAAGGCACCCGTGCGCTGGAAATTCTCGCATTTCAGGAACGCCGTGAGGCCCAACTCCCTGTTCAGCGTCTGCGAGGTCAAGACAGGCGTCGCATGGGCAACACCGCGCAGCGTCTCCGCAGCATCCTCCACATCCTTGAAACCGACCGGGGAATTGACCATGCCACCTGATTCTCCACTGGAAATCACCGCCCGGGGCGGGTACCCAATAGGCAACGAACGACGCCCCGTGCGTCGAGGAAAAGATGAGGTTTCCGCGTCATGATATCAGGGCTTTTCCGTTTGTATTTGACCTTGTATCCGGGGATGTATCTATCTTGGGGGAAGAATCGGCCTTTCGATGAGCCGCTCATTCCATCTTTACGAGGCTTGCTCCCATGGTTCGCTCTCCCGCTCCCGCCTCCGGCAAACTCCCTGTCCCTGCCCTCACCTCCCTCCATGAAGTGTTCTCCAGGATTCCCGACCCGCGGCGCAGCAATCGCCGCCACTCCCTCCAAGCCCTTCTCAGCGGCCTTCTCGTCGGCTTTTGCGCCGGGCATAACTCCATGCGCCAGGTCGTCATCTTCCTGCGCGAGGAAAAATCACTGCGCAAATCGATCGGCTTCACCCACCCCACGGCCCCCAGTCAGTCCACCTACAACCGCTTGTTTAACCAACTCGATGCCAAGCTTCTTATAGACGCCATGGGCGAGTGGCTCAATGCCCTGGCCCTTGAGCGCATCGGCAAGGGGAGGCGCAAGAGCGCCGTTGCCGTCGATGGCAAGACTGCGCGGGGAACCGGCGAGCATGCTGTCTATCTCTTCATGCAGGATTATTGGCTCCTTCTCGATCTCTTCGAAGTCGGAGAAAAGGCAAATGAGTACTCCCAGTTCTACCGAAAACTCGATGAAATACTCGAAAAATACCCATTTTTGTCTATCTTCACCATGGACGCCTTGTTTGCCCAGCATGCCCTTGCCGAAAAGTTGACCCAACAGGGCAGGAGAGCAATTTTTCAGATCAAGGACAACCAGAAGGAGACGCACCGAAAGATGCGGCAATTCTTTGGAACCATCGCTCACCGTTCTCCCGATGTGGAGACGACGGAAAAAAAATGGGGACTACATCACAACGAGAAAGGTGTGGGTAGAAAACGTCCCCGCTGATCTCTTGAGGATCTGGCCCCAAGCCCGCCAATTGGCCTTTGTCGTGACAATCTGGGAGCCCCGTCGCGCAGACATCAAGGAGCGAGAGACAAGCCTGCACTGCTACCTGATCACCGGCCCCAAGGGCGAATGCAGACTGGCGCCCGAGCGAATCGCCCAACTCATCCGCGGACACTGGGGGATTGAAAACCGCCACTTCCATGTCAAGGACAGGACGCTGCGCGAGGACGACCAACGGGTGCGCTCGGGGGCCATGATCCTCATGTGCCTGAGAAGCATCGCAACGACAGCCCTTCAAAGGGTCCGATTGGCAGGGAAACGCTCTTGCCACGTCCCTGAAACACGCATCATGTTGAACGCCAGAAAGTCCAGACTACAAGCCCTTGTCATGAGGCCCCTCCGCTAAACGGAAAAGTCCTGGTCATGATATCCCCCCATCATGTGATTTCCCTTCGCCCGCCCGTTGAATCGGTCGTGGAGGAGGAACTGAACCTGTTGCCGAACAGGCAGTGCCGGGTGGATCGCCCACCCCCCGGGCGCTCGCGAAACGGCATTCCCATCCACGCTGTGATCCTTGGGGACGGTCCCTTGCGTATCTCCATTACGGCGGGGGCCCATGCCGATGAACCCGGCGGTCCCCTTGCCGCCCTGCAACTTTGCCACCGGATTGTTGCGAACCCGGAACTCCATAAGGCCGCAACCTGGGTGATCCTTCCCCACGTCAATCCCGATGGAGCACGGGCCAATGAGGAGTGGTTTCGCCCCACTCCTGACATTCGTCTATACGCAGGAAAGGTCCAAAGGGACAAACCCGGAGACGATGTTGAGTTCAATTACCCCGAACCACCCACCATTTCCCCCAATCCCCCCAGGCCGGAAAATCTATACGTGGCCGGTGTACTGCGAAAACATGGGCCCTACGACCTCCACTTTTCCCTCCATGGAATGGCCCTTGCCGAAGGGGCATGGTGGTTGATCTGCAGGGAGTGGATGGATCGCACACAACCCCTTCGGGAACGGCTCAAGGCGTTGTTTGCGGAAAAGGGATTTGGGCTTCATGACACGGAGAGGCGTGGGGAAAAGGGATTCCACCGCATCGAAAAGGGCTTCTGCACCACCCCGACGGCGACTGGCATGATCGAATATTTTACGGGAATCGGGGACGACTCAACAGCCAAACAGTTTCTTTCGTCCAGCATGGAATACGTCAGATCACTGGGCGGCGATCCCCTTGCCATGGTCAGCGAGCTCCCCCTTTTTCAGGTCTCCCCGGAGGGATATGCCGCCTACCGAAAATTGAATGGCGAACGGGCAAACTATACGGAGGAGCAATTCAGGATGATGGTGGAGAAGTTTCTCTCCGAGCATAAACCCCGCCCGACGCCCTTCCGGCTCCATGTCGATACACTTTGCGAGGCCATCGAGGCGTCCCTTGTCTATATCAGGGAGACATCCTGATCAATCACACCGCTCGATCACCATGGCAATGCCCTGGCCAACACCGATGCACATGGTGCAAAGGGCACGGCGCAATCCTGCCCTCTGAAGTTGGTGGGCGGCGGTGGTGACCAGCCGGGCGCCACTCATTCCAAGGGGATGGCCGAGGGCAATGGCACCTCCCATGGGATTGACACGGGGATCATCATCCTTCAATCCGAGTTGCCGCATGCAGGCGAGCGCCTGAACGGCAAAGGCCTCGTTCAATTCGATGATATCCATGTCATCAAGGGTCAGGTTCAAGCGACGGAGTAGTTTTTCAGTCGCCGGGACGGGACCAATACCCATGATTCGCGGCGTCACTCCGGCGACAGAAGTACCAACCACCCGCGCCATGGGGGAAAGATTCCACTGCTTCATGGCCTCCCCGGATGCCAGAAGGAGCGCCGCCGCACCGTCATTCACCCCGGAGGCATTCCCGGCGGTGAGGGTTCCATCCCTTCGTACGAAGGGCTTCAATGTCGCCAGCTTTTCGAGGGTCGTGGAGCGGGGATGCTCATCCGTCTCCACAACAACGGGCTCCCCACGGCGTTGGGGAATCGTGACCGGAATCACCTCCCCTGCCATACGTCCATCCTTCTGGGCGGCTGCTGTTTTTTCCTGACTCCAGAAGGCGAATCGATCCTGATCCTCACGGGAGACCTTGAATTCTTCCGCCAGATTCTCCGCCGTTTCCGGCATGCTGTCGCTTCCGTATATCTTCGCCAGTGCAGGGTTGACAAATCGCCAGCCGATCGTGGTGTCGTATATCTCCGCATTGCGGGAGAAGGCTTCTCCGGCCTTTGCCATCACAAAGGGAGCACGCGACATGCTTTCCATACCGCCGGCAAGGATCATGTCGCCCTCACCGGTTGCAATCGCCCTCGTGCCATACGCCACCGCGTCCATTCCCGATCCGCAAAGGCGATTCACCGTTGTACCGGGCACCATTTCGGGCACTCCGGCAAGCAGCAGGGCCATCCGCGCCACGTTGCGGTTGTCCTCCCCCGCCTGATTGGCGCATCCGTAGATCACATCGTCCAGCCTGGACCAGTCCACTCCCGGATGTCGCTCCATCAATGCCCTGATAGGGATGGCGGCAAGATCATCCGCCCGGACGGAGGAAAACGCACCGCCGTAACGCCCAATGGGAGTGCGGATGGCATCGCAGATATAGACAGGTCGAACGGTGTTTGGCATTTGATTATTTTCCTTCCGGGGTGATGAGGCTCCTTCAGTGGATGTCAGGCGAAGACCTGTCGCAGGCCCTCCTCAAGAACGTCACAGAGGGTGTCGATCTCCTCTTCCGTCATCGGCGTGGAAAGCGTTCCCGAGCAGGTGTTGATCAGCATGATCCCATTTTTGAAGGTGAAGTCGAGGAGGTCCTTCATCCTGCGTGTTTCCTCGGCGGTGACAAAGGCATCGCGATAATTCGTGGGCGGGGATGGCTTCATGTGTATACGGAAGATCGATCCGGCCCCGGTCACGCAACACGGCACATTAACCCGCTCAATAACATGGGCGATTTTTTCCCGCGCAACATCCGCAAGATCATTAAGACGCGCGACGGCGTCCCTGTCAAAAAGCTCCATCGTTTTGAGACCTGCCGTCATGGTGATCGGATTTGCCGAAAAGGTTCCCGAGTGGGGAAAAAGGACCTTATCCGCCAGGGGATTCAGGACCTCCATGACATGGCGGGAACCCGTGATGGCCCCCACGGGAAATCCGCCGCCAATAATCTTGCCAATGGCGGTCAGGTCGGGCTTGTCTTCATACCATTCCTGGGCGCCGCCAAACTCGGATCTGTAGGTGATGACCTCGTCAAAGACAAGGAGGGACTCATTCCTGCGCGTCCAATCGCGCAGGGCCTTCACAAATTCACCTGAAGCCGGGACAAGACCCACGCGATGGGGAAGCGGGTCCAACAGGACACAGGCAAGTTGATCCGCATGGCGGTCGAGGATCGAGAGGGCAAGTTCCGGATTGTTGAAGGGGATGATCACCACATCATTAAGGGCTGCCGATGGGGTTCCCCGGGAAACGGGAACGCTGGCCGGGTTGTCGGGCATTCCCCAGTTGTCAGGGTTGGCCGTCTGGCTGACCTCGGCGTAATCATACAGCCCATGGTAGGAGCCTTCGATCTTGGCAATTTTCGGGCGCTGTGTATACGCCCGCGCGGCCTTGAGGCAGCACATGATCGCCTCGGTGCCGGAGTTGACAAAACGAATCATGTCGAAGGCGTCGGATCGATCGCAAAGCAACTCGGCATATTCGACCTCGACTTCGGAGGTCAGATTAAAGGCGGTTCCCAACTGAAGCTGCTTCGTCACCGCCTCGATAACGGCAGGATGGGCATGGCCGTGGATCAGGGAGGCGACGTTGTTGGCGAAATCAATGCGCCGATTGCCATCAATGTCGGTGACATGGCACCCCTCGCCCTTGAATGCATAAGTTGGGTGGGGCCTGCACAAGACAGCGTTCCGACTGACACCGCCGGGAAGAACGCGGAGGGCACGCTCGTACATCTCTTTGCTGCGGGTTGTTTCCGTAATCATGGAAGATCTCTTTTCAACGATTGCATTGACCGTCAATCAGTGGTGCTGCAGTTTTTTCCTCGACCTCGCCAAAGGTCACGCCCGGTGCCAGTTTCCTGACAACAAGCCCCTCCTCCGTCACTTCCAATACTGCCAGATTTGTATAGATGCGTTCCACCACCCTTTTACCCGTAAGGGGGTAGGTGCATTCATCCACAATCTTTGGTTCACCCTTCCTGGTGGTGTGTTCCGTGATGACGAAGATCTTCCTGACCCCTGCGACAAGATCCATCGCGCCACCAACCGCCGGAATCGCATCGGGATCGCCGGTGGACCAATTGGCCAGGTCGCCCCGCCTTGAGACCTGCATCGCCCCAAGAACACAAATGTCTATATGCCCGCCACGTATCATCGTAAAGCTGTCGCCGTGGTGGAAATACGCAGCGCCGGGGATTGCCGTGACCGGCTTTTTCCCCGCATTGATCAGCTCCAGATCCGCTGTGCCCTCGGCTGGTTCCGGCCCCACACCCAGAAGACCATTCTCGGTCTGGAGGATGATCTCCACACCCGCCGGCACGCACTGGGCAACAAGTTCGGGAATGCCAATGCCGAGGTTTACGTAGGAGCCATCGGGAATGTCTGCCGCAACAAGGGCCGCCATTTCCTCCCTCGTCCAACCTGTCACCTGCCTGCTGGTCATGCTCATGGATAGACACTCCCGGCTGCCACAAGGGCGGATTCCTGTTCAGGGCTTGCCACGGTTACCACACGGGAAACGAAGATCCCCGGCGTCACCACGCATTCCGGGTCTATTTCCCCCACCTCGACGACCTCCCTGACCTGGACGATGGCCGTCTCAGCTGCCGTGCACATGATGGGGCCGAAGTTTCCCGCCGTCTTGTTGTAGATGAGATTCCCGTAACGATCCGCCTTTTCCGCCTTCACAAGGGCGAAATCAGCCCGCAGGCCATGCTCCAGAACGTACTCCCGACCATCGAATGTTCTCGACTCCTTGCCCTCGGCAAGTTGCGTCCCGACCGACGTGGCTGTATAGAAGGCAGGAATTCCCGCCCCCCCGGCGCGAATCCGTTCGGCGAGCGTCCCCTGGGGAACCAGTTCCAACTCGATTTTTCCCGCACGGAACAGCTCAGGGAAAACCATGGAATTCGCACTTCGGGGGTACGAGCAAATCATTTTCCTCACTTGGCCGTTGGCAATCAGGGCGGCCAGCCCAACACGCCCACTTCCCGTGTTGTTGCTGATCACGGTGAGATTTCCCACGCCATGATCCACGAGGGCATGAATGAGTTCGATGGGACTTCCGGCCTCGCCGAAACCTCCAATCATGACCGTGGCACCATCATGGATGGATGTTATGGCCTCATGGGGGGACGACACCTGCTTGTCTATCATGGTTAGGCCCCTGTGTCGACGGGTTGCGATTGTCCGGCGGCCTCGCGGGCCATCCTGTCCACACGCTTCTTGAGTTGCGACTCCAACTTCTCCTCAATGTTGTGCAATTCATCCTCGAAGAAGAACTTCTCGGTGTCGTATGGCTCCAGCATGTCGATGCGGTTTTCCTTCTCATCGAACTTGGCGAGAAATACCTCGTCCATCCAGGCCATGTTCCGGCTTTCATTGAACTTGAGGGCGAAGGCCTTCTCGCCATTGACCATAACCTCACCAAGAATGGAAACCTTCCCGGCGGAGGTCGTCATGGTGATATACCTGCTGGGCCTGTTGATGGATGGGAGGGAGCGATATACAAGATTCGATATCCTTGCGATGTCGGCAAGCGGGGCGCAGAAGTAATGATGCTCGCCTGTTGCCCGGGCCGCATACATTGAATGGAAGCGAATCAGCAACGTCGCGAGGATGTTCCCCAGGTCGATCCAGTTCTGGGCGGAACGCTCGATGTCAACGCTGCCATCCTCGTTCTTGAACAGGCTGATATTGTTCATGATGGGGCTTTGGCTGCGTATATGCACACCGTGTTGCTGCAGGCGCCTGATGGCGGCAATTGTCGTGGGGTTGAGAATCTCCCTCGGCGTGGAAAAATGGGCCATCCATGCCAGCTGCACCCCGTTATCATGCATGCAATCAAAGAGTTTCAGGACCTTCTCATACCTGCGGGAAAGGATGATTTCCGGCTGGAAGGTCAACATGCGGGAGGCAATACGAACCGTCCGGACGTGCAACAGCGCGGGATCCTCCACGATCGGCATGATGTATTGTTCCAGGCGGTTAAGGGGCAGGTATCCCGCATCACCACCCGTGATCAGCAGATCGGTGACTTCCTTGTGCTTCCGCATGTAGTCATGAACCTGACCGATGTCATCCTGGCTGAACATGTCTTCGTCACCGCGGACCTGCGCATGGCGAAAGCAATACGTGCAGAAGGAGAAGCAGCTTTGGGTCGTCTTGTCGAAGACCAGCTGGCATTGGGGGTACTTGTGCTGGCTTCCCTCCAAAATCTCCAGATCGCCATGGTCGTTCTCCATCCACGGCTTGTTGAGCAACTGCTTCCCATCGTGGGGATTGGTTTCCTTCATATAATCTTGGATGATCCCCTCGCGCTCCTCCTCCGATGTTGCCGCCACGTAGGCTGCTGCCACATCGGCGCGCATCATTCCCGGTTGGGGGAAAACCAACTGGTACATCTGGTCCTTCTCGTAATCATCCCAGTTGATCGTATTGAGAAGATGGCGGGAGGCCTTGAACCGATATACATGGACGAAGAGTTCCCGCTCCGGAATGTCGCCGATCTGAATGGCATTCTGCTCCAGAATCGAGACGACCTCGCGGAACCCATCGATGCCCGAGTAATGCTCGCGACCGTGAAAGAGGAACGGACGCCTCTCCATCAGGCCGGAATGCTGGGGATATGTCGCTTGGAGGCGACTGAGCAACCCCGCCGGAAGGAGGTTTTCCCCCTCAATAATGGCGCAGGTGTCCGGGCCATACCCGTATCGCTCGATCAAGGCATCGACATCGGGCTTCTGAATGGTGGCGGAAATTTTCTGGATCATGGGTGCCCATCCGTATAGTTGACTTAGCGGATACGCAATATCCGCCATTGGCAATCTGTATCCCCCCTCAGGCGGATTCACGGCAATGGAAAAGCACAATTAGGAGAGTGCAGTTATTGGGAATATTGGAAGCTGACTGTTGGAAAGGACTGACGGAGATCACCAAAAGCGCAGGGCGACCCAGCCAGATCCGGGTCGCCCGCATTGATTGATCAGGATGGTTGGGCCTTCGTTACTTTTCGGCCAACCGGCGCTTCCGCGCGCTGATGAAGGAATTCACCGAGGCCGCCAGGTAAGCCATCGTGCCCAGCAACATGGTGAGCTGGGAAACCCCGGCAACATTAAAGGCCAACCCACGGCGCACCAGCATCGAGGCAAGCATCAGAATCATGATGACCGCCAGAAGCGCGGCGACGTGCATGGTGTGCTTGCGCCATTTTTCTCCCAGGGTGGCAAGACCGCCGAGAATGAAAAACGGAACCGAGAAGTACGCAGGAATCAGGGCCGTCAAACTGGTGCGTGTCAGGAGGTAGGCGCCGACGCCGAGGATGCAGAGGAAGCCTGCATAGACAAAGGTAATGCGGGTCATGGACATGGTTGTGTTTCTCCCGTGGATGGTTTCAGGGGTCAGCCCTGGTAAAGTTGGTCAAGATGGGTGGTCAGGTTAAGGTGCTTCACGCGGACGCGGCCCGCCTCGTGTATATCAATGATGTTGAGGCAGCAGTAATCCTGGTCGAAGCTGAAGAGGCTTTCCATGGGCATGTTCAGTGCCGCAGCAAGGACAATCCTGGCTGGCCCACTGTGACAGGTCACGGCGATCGTCTGCCCCTGGTGGCGCCGCAAAATCTCCCGCATATAAGGGAGAACCCGGTCGCAGACATCTATGAAGTTTTCCGAATCCCCCGGCGCCCGCATGGCAAAGCGGTTGGCCATGTATTGCCGAAGACCAATGGGGTCCATGGTCTCGATTTCATCCCAGGGTTTCCCCTGCCAGTCACCGAATCGCCGCTCGCGCAGGTGTTCTGACAGCTGGGGTTTCAGGGACTGGGTCTCGCCGATTTGCTCGGCAAGGTAGGAGGCCCGCTTCAACGTGCTTGAGTAGATTCCATGGAATCGCACCTTGCTGAGAAACCGACCCGTAACCTTGGACTGGCGCCTCCCGAAATCCGACAGGGGCACATCCATCTGGCCGTATAGACGTGACCGCCATTCTTCGGCAACCTCGCCGTGGCGCAGGAGGTATAGACGGGTGATCTGCCCCCCCTCGGAAGGCCAATGATCGGTACTGGTAAAGAGGGTCAGGTTCATGAACTGGAGCCGGAACGGTGGAATCGCTGGACAAGAATTTCGTCGGGATGGTTTTCAATGGCCTCGTGGATCGCTTCATCCAAGGGCGATCCATCCTCGCTGACAACACCATCACCCCAGCCCATGATACCAATCATCAGCCTTCCGCGCTTCGAAACCGAGAAGGTTGCCGTGCCCGAGGAATCGGTCGTGGTCGTCAGCATTTGTTCCACCAGTTCCCCGTCGACCTCCACCTCACGCACCATCCGTACGCTCGCCCCTTGTATTGGATCACCATTGGGCGATTCCTCCACGATGACGGTCAGGTACAATTGCGAATCGATGACGGTGTGTTCGACCGGCCTGCTCAGTGTCGGGAGCTGATCCTCGGGGGTTCTTTTGGCTACTTCCGCCGACACGACCAGCAACAGGTAAAATACCACGATCGGCCCGAGAAGGGCCAACGTGATGGGGATCCAGGAGCTTTTCTTTTTGAGTTCCAATGCAGTAACCTCGGGGTGCGCATCAACAAGACACATTAGACCATCGCTCCCCCGAGGGGGCAATTGGCATACCACATTATCCGGTCGAATTCGGGGCCCTGGGGCGCTCAAACCACCTGCTTCGCCCACTTGCCGCTTCGGAAGACATACGCAAGGTAAAGGGTCCGGACACCCCAGTCGGCCACCGTGGCCCAGATGAGCCCGACAACGCCCATTCCAAGGGGAAAGGCAAGGACATAACCGAGTCCGAGACGCACGGGGATCGTCCCGATCAACTGGGCAATGAAGGGAGCCCGTGTATGTCCCGCGCCACGGAGCCCGCCGGAAAGCACCATCGAGGACCCGACGAGTGGTTGCTCCAGGGAGGAAATCAACAGGATCAGTACGGCCAGGGAAAGGAAGTCCATGTCACCCGGTGCGGTAAACCACCCCACCAGCCATTCGGGAAAAAGGGCCAGGATGATGCCGATGATCGACATGGTCGAGATGGCCAGGGTCAGGCAAAGGGTGAAAACCCGCTTGGCGGTGTCCACCGATCCCGCCCCAAGGGATTGCCCCACCAGGGTCGCCACTGCGGCGGCAATGCCATGACCGATCTGAAAGCTGAAACTCTCAAGGCGGATCGTCGCCGTATGCGCCGCCACGGCGACCTCGCCAAACCGCGCAATCATCCAGATAAAGCCTACAAAGCCAGTTGTAATGGCGACCTCCTCCCAAAAGACCGGGTGGGAGATCTTTAATAATCGGGGCGTCAGTTTGGGAATCCAGGGCTTGAGCCCCGCCCTTGAGAATTTGAACGGTTCCCCGCGAAAGAAGATTTTTGAGGGGTCATGGCGTGCCGGAGTGAGGGAGTCGGGTTCCTCGCCAAAGACGGAAACCGGTTCGATGTCTGCCGCGGGAAAGAGACGCCGGGGCCGTAATCCCCTCAATCCACAAACCAACAGGACACAGAAGCCGAACATCGAGGCGATGGCAGTGGCGACGGCGGCACCAAAGAGACCCCATTCCGGTGCGCCGAATTTTCCGAAAATCAGCATGTAGTTCAGGAGGACGTTGATCAGGTTCACCATGATCGACACGAGGAGCGGTGTCCGTGTGTCCCCCGCTGCCCTCAGGCAACTGGCCATGTTGATCGCTGCCATGTGAAAGGGCAGGGCCAGCAGGTTGATCTTGAAGTAGATCACGGCGAGATCGAGGGCGCTGCCCTCGGCAAAGAATGCCCCCATCAGGGGCCGCAGGAACGGAAGCAACCCCCAAAGGAACACCGCAATCATCATGGAAAGAACGGTGCAGTGGGTAAAGACGCGGCGGGCCTCGGCAAAATTCCCCTCACCCCAGCGCCTGGAGACCATCGCCCCGGCCCCGACGCGGGTGCAGCCGAACACGAAGTTCAGCCGCCACAGGAAGACACCAACAATGCCCACCGCCGCCAGGGCATCGGCACCCAGACTGGCAACCATCAATCCATCAACGAGGAACGTCCCCGAGTTGAGGAGGTTTTCCAAAACCGAAGGGGTCGCCAGCCTGACCGTTTGAAAAAGAAGACTCATCGGGCGTGTTGCCCTGCTGAATTAGTCCTCGTCATTGGATGAGTCGTCCTCCTCCGGATCCTCGGAGTCGGGTTCGACAAAGCGCACCTCGAAAAGCTTTGGCCAATATTTGCCAGTGATAAAGAAGGTCTCGCGCTCGGGGTGCCAGGCAATGCCGTTGAGGACATCAACCCGCCGGCGGACTTGTGGTTCCAGCAGGCCGGAGCAATCCACCACCTTGGTGATGCGCCCCGTCCGCGGGTCCACCGCCACAATTTTGTCCTCCATGAAGATATTCGCCCAGACCAGGCCATCGACATACTCCAGCTCATTGAGCCAGCGTTGCGGCCTGCCATCCAGGGTCACCGGCTGGGTATGAACGAGGGCGAAGGTATCCGGGTCGCGGAAATAGAGATTCGTGGATCCGCTCGTCATGATGAGGTGTTCGCCGTTATACGTCAGCCCCCACCCCTCCCCTTCATATTGAAACTGATTCACCTGCTGGAAGGTCTCAAGGTCCCAGACGAAGGCGGTGTTTTCCCTCCAGGTAAGCTGGTACAAGAGATCGCCAACCATCTCCAGACCCTCGCCGAAGAACTCATGGGGGAGGTCCACCTGGCGGACGACTTCGCCGGTTGTATAGCGCACCTCACGAAGGGACGACTTCCCATGCTTGCCCGTGCTTTCGTAAAGCTTCCCCTCATGGAAGAAAAGCCCCTGGGTGAATGCCCCGGGATCGTGGGGATATGTATGAATGACCTCAACAACGAGTTGGCGGGGCGCCTGGGTCAAACCGGCAACCGGCACCAACAGCAGAATCATGACAAGAAGCAGGCGGGCAACCGTTGGAGACTTCATGGTGTGTCAACTCGCTTTCGCAACTTTTGCCCTCCGGAAGTGGGGGGCAACAACCTCAAGTCGTGTACCGCAGCGATGGAGGCTTCCGATCAGTCCTGAGCCTCGTGACAGCTCAGAATTTGACCCCGTCAACGGTGGTGACCTTGTTGAAGTCCTCCATGAGGACCTTTGTGATATCGCCGGGGCGCCCATTACCAATGATGCGGTGATCGATGTCCGACACGGGAACAACCTGGGCCGCGGTGCCAGTGAGGAAGCATTCGTCGGCATCGTAGCACTCATAGAGGGTCATGCGCTCCTCGCGGACTTCAATGCCGCGCTTCTTGGCCAGCTCGATCACGACATCGCGGGTCACCCCGCGGAGGGCGCCCTGATAGGTGGGCGGCGTGTAGACAGCGCCCCGCTTGACGATGAAGAAATTGTCGCCGGTGCATTCGACAACGAGGCCGTTTCGGTCCAGCATCAGGGCTTCCTGCACCCCCGCATGGACGGCTTCAACCTTCGCCAGGATGTTGTTCAGGTAATTGAGGGACTTCACCCGGGGGCTTACCGTATCGGTGCCAAACCTTCTGGTGGAGGCGGTGATGATGGGGAGACCGTTGGTGTAGAACTCCTCGGGGTAAAGCTGGATCTTCGAGACAATGATGATCAGGCCCGGGTTGCTGCAATGGTAGGGATTGAGGCCAAGGGTCCCCTCGCCCCGAGAAACAACTAGCCGGATATATCCATCATCGAGGTCATTCTTCCTGCATGTCTCAATGACGAGTTCCGTCAGGTCGTCGATGGAGCGTCCGATGTCGAGGAGGATATACTTCGCCGAGCTGTAGAGCCGCTCAAGGTGCTCGCGTAGCTTGAAGAGGTTCCGCTTGTAGAAGCGAATGCCCTCAAACACCCCATCCCCATATAAAAAACCATGGTCGAAGACGCTGATCTTGGCGTCCTTGCGATCCACATATTCACCATTGACGTACACGATTTCTGCCACTTTAGGGAGACTCCTGTTCCATTCCACTGCCGGTGTCCCGGGCAACGGTTATGATTGTTTAAGCAAGTTCCGGTCAAGAAGTGACCGGGTCGGCGGACCAACCGTCGTATTTCCCCTGATAATGGGCGCAGATGTCGTCGGCGAGGTTGGAGATCTGCTCGATGACATCGGGCTCGGTTGTTGCCATGCAGGAAAACATCAGGGACCAGCTATATTCCCCGGTTCCCGGAATTTGGGAGGGTGGGGAGGCTGTGAAATCATTCTCATTGAGGACCGCAGCGGCCTGCTCCGCCAAGCCCTGCTGCGGGAAGAGTCCATAAAACGTCAACAGGCGCGGGACAACAGGATTGTCATTGGCCGCCTGCAGGGCGTTTAGGACTTCAAGGTCGCTCATGCGGCGCAACTCAGCCCGCTGGGGCATCAGCTTGCGCTCCACGAAGCGGTATTCGGCATCGGAAGCGGTGTAAACAGTCCATTGGCGTTTGCTGCCACCGAGACGCCGTGCCCCCTCACTGATCGATGAGCCCTGAACCCTGCTGTGAAGGACCGTCACCAGTTGGCTCTGATGGAGAATGTGCCCGAGATACAGGGTGGCCCCGTTGTCGTTGATCCGACCGAGCAGTTCCGCCTCCGAATCGACAAGCGTCTGATACTCCTCGTCCATCGGCAGGCCGTCGGCATCAGGCGCCTCAATGTCGGTAACCGCCCAGATTCGCAGGGGGAAGTCACCGGCAAGGACCTTCTCGCAATTGGTCATGTTGACGCGGATTTCCATCAGGCCCTGGCGGGCGTAGCGGGAAAAATGCAGATATTGGTCATTCTCGTCGTAGGTCGTGGACATGGCGATACAATTCGGCAGTTTCGATAACTGACTTCCAAGGGGAAGATTTGCGAAAATCAGGGGTGCGAAGGCAAGGCAAAGTCTGGAACAGTTCGCCTTGGCTCGTCTTCAACCCTCCATTTTTTCCGTGACAGTTGGTTGAAATCGACGTTTGCACATGGGAAATGGACCGGGATTGCTTGCATACCCACTCAGGATCGATGAACAATTCCACCTGCAGCAGGGTTTCGCCCCCATCTCCAATGATCCCAATGATACAAGCGTAAAAAATCCGGATATTGGTCACAAGGGTCTCCATCCTGCCCCCATTCACTGTCATCAGGGAGGAACTTCCCACTTATGTCGAACAAACTCAATACCACACGCCGCCAATTTCTCCGACTTTCAACTCTCGGCCTGGCAGGATCAGCGGTCCTTGCCACAAGCCCCGCCACGCTGGTTGCCGAAGTCAATGCCGCCCAGGCCAAGATGGCCGCCAAGGGAGAACGACCGACGAAGATTATTTTCCTCGTTTCCGATGGCATGAGCCAGGGTGTCGTCAGCCTCACCGAGCTCTTCTCCCTGCAGGTCCGCAAGCGCGGCACCTACTTCGCCGAGTTGCTCAAGAACCCAAAGTGCGCCCATGGTCACTTTGAAACCTACTCCCTGGATTCCTTCGTCACCGACTCGGCAGCGGCCGGATCCGCATGGGGTTGCGGTTCGCGGGTCATGAATGGCGCCCTCAACATGTTCCCGGACGGTACCGAGCTCACGCCAATTTTCCACATTGCCAAGGAGAAGGGCTGGGGAACCGGGGTCGTCACCACCACGACCGTTCCCCATGCCACACCGGCCTCCTTTACCGTCTCCCACCCCGCCCGTTGGGAGCAGGATGCCATCGCGGAAAAATACCTCAATGTCGCAGACATCGCCTTGGGTGGTGGTTCAGATCACTTCACATCAAGTGGCCGCAGTGACGACAAGGATCTCGTGGCGAAGTTCAAGAAGGAAGGCTACACCGTTCTGGATGACCGTGACGGTCTGATCAAGCTTACGGGAACCGAAAAGAAGGTCCTCGGCACCTTCCACACCGGATCGCTCCCCTACACCGTCGACCACATCAATGACCCGGAATTGGTCGAAAGAATCCCCACTCTTGCGGAGATGACCGACAAGGCCATCAAGTGCCTTGAGTCCAACCACTCCGACGGCTGGATTCTTCAGGTGGAGGGTGCACGTATTGATCATGCCGCCCATGCCAACGATGCCGCCGGTGTCATCTGGGATCAGGTTGCCTTCGATGATGCCGTGGGAGTTGCTCTGGAATTTGCCGCACGCCACCCCGAGACGCTTGTTGTTGTGACGACCGACCATGGAAATGCAAACCCCGGGCTGAGTTCCTACGGTGGCAGCACCAATGAAATGTTCGAGCGTATCGCCCTTGCCAAGGCATCAACCGGTGTCTTGCGCTCGAAAATCCGCAACCAGGCCGACAGCCCCGCGGATATACACGAGGCCGTGAAGGATCTCCTCGGGTTGGATCTTGAGGAGGATCATGTCAAGCTCGTGTCACGTATGTTGAAGAACGATTTCTCCATGGTCGTCCACAATCAGCACCGCAACTTCAATGGTGCCTTCAACAACCTGCTCGCAAACTATAACGGCATCGGCTGGGTAAGCACCCAGCATACCGAGGATTATGTCATCCTGGCAGCAACCGGCCCCATGCAGGACCGGTTCAACAAGCTCATCAAGAACACCGATGCCTTCGGTATTTTGGCCGAGGCCATGGGCTCAACCCATCGCAACAAGGTCATGACCCTTGAGGAGGCCCGCCAACACGCCAGCCTTCCCCTTGCCCCGATTGTCGAGGACGACATCGTCCATACCTGATCAGGCACAAGATGGAGCTGCACCACCCCCGCCGGATTCACTCCGGTGGGGGTTCCCTTTTTGTGCCGCATGAATCTTCGGCAAAACGCCCATACGAACGGCCCGTATAGACACATTTGATTTGAGAATAAGGATCGCGTTTACAACTGGCGGGCCCAGCAGGCAAGGCCGTGGAGGACAAGGTTCGGGGCACGCTCCACCGCGAAACCAAGATGGGGCACCACCAGGTTGGCGTTTCCACCGGTGACAAGGATGGGCACGGATTCATCACCCAGAACGGCGAGATGATGCCTGACCAGGCGGTCCAGCGCTCCCGCGTGCCCGAGGATCACCCCAAGGCGAATAGACGCCTGGGTTCCATCGGGAATCTTGACGGGGACCGGTTCGGCGGGGTCGACAATGGGAAGGCTCCCACCGGTGGCCGAGTTGAGGAGGTGGACCTGCGCCCGGATCCCGGGAAGAATCGCCCCACCAAGAAACCCTCCATCAGCATCGACCATCACCGTATTGGTGGCGGTTCCGAAATCGATGGAGATGGCGGGTTCGCCCGGATAGAAGTCATGAAGGCCGATTGCCGCGGCAAGTCGGTCCGGGCCGGGGGATCCCTTTGTATAGAAGTGATTGAGCGGTGAAGGGTCCGCCCGGTGGAGGAAGTGGAGGGGCGAATTGAGCGGCTCCAGAAGGCGGCGGAAAACCTCCTCGTCCCCCAGCCTCGCACAGGAAACAGATATACAATCAAGTTCCGGCAACCCGTCGACCAATTCGGCAAATATCTGGGCGCCATCGTCATTCAGGCAACTTCTTTCCGCAGAACGGATGGCGTGGGGGGAGCCCCCCTTGAACAACTGGACCTTGATGCGGGAGTTTCCTGCATCGATGGAAAGGGATGTCAGTGATTTCCTGGCGTTATCAGGCATCGTCATGGGGCGGGGCGAGGAGGAGTGCCCCGGATACCGCTTCCGGTGTATATCCATCCATCCGTGAATACGCAATCCTCCCATTGAGGAGGACCAGTCTGGGCGCGACCTTTTCATTCCCACGCAGGTCGAAAGCATCATCGGGATAGACAGCAATATCCGCCCGCGCATCCATGTTGATCGACCCAAGGGAGCCCCGTATAAATGGGGACACGCCGCGAAGTTGCAGCAGGTTCAGCGCGGTGACGCTCCGACTTTCATCACGCCCCTGATTGTGTATCAGGACGTTGTTGAAATACTCGGGGGATGGGTCCCTGCCGTCCTTCAAGCCACCGCAACTCACAAGCAGTGGGATGGTGGCGAGGGGGGACTCCAGCGGGTCGATGCCGAAGGTCAACTGGGAAGGGGTTTCCACAAATTCCTTGGCAAACCGGATCAATTCCCCCGAGGGGAGGAACTTGCGCTTCTTGACGTCGACATTCTCGTGGGTCAGATGCAGGTGAAGGCGTGTCTCCCGGGGCGAACACCCCATCTGGAAGAACAGGTCGACACCGATCGCCGTGTCTGCCTCCTCCTGGGGAATGACTGCCTGGTGTGCCGGGTGATACAGGTGCGCCAGCTCAAGGAGATCCTCGGGAAGCACCTGAAGATTGGGAACGAGCATGCCGCAAAGCGGAGTCAGGCCGTGGCGCTCGCGGATGGTGTTGAAGGTGGGTACCTTCTCGAAGGCAAGAATATTGATGGGAAGGGTACTCCTGCGGACACTCGCAAGCCACTCCTCCCGGTCGCGCTTTTGCGGGAAGGGGCCAAAGCCACATGCAACCGTGGTGATGCCTGCCGCCAAATAGGGTTGCGCCTCCTTGGCGGTTGGCAATGGGCCGGGAAATTCGGCAGACGGCGAGGCGACAATGAACCCGGGAAGAAAGGTCATGCCGCTGAAGTTCAGGCGTTCCTTCGCAAGGGAAAGCTCCAGATCCCCGATATTGACGATTCGAGCTACACGGGGGATGGTTGTCGCGGAAGGCTTAACAACGGGGTCGATGTTGACCGCCAGGTCAGCCCGAAACGGTGGGCGCCCCAGTCCATTGAGAATGGTACCGCCTTCAAGGAGGCGGTCGGAGAAACGCTCGCCACTGTCGAAGGGGATTTCCTCGTAGAGCTCCCCTGTTGGCTCGGCGTCCTCCCCCGCCGCAATGGCATGAAGCCCACGGAGGAAGGAATGGGTGAAGAGGCGGCGAACGAAGTTGTCTCCACCATCGGTTTCGAACCACCCCCCCGCCTCGATAAGGATGGAACAGACCCCCCAGCGCATCATGGAATCGCCGAAGGCCTTGGGCATGTAGTCGGCCGTATAGCGGGCAAGGTTCTTCGGGGCATGGTTTCCCGCCTCCCGGGCCATGATGCCGCAGATCGTCTTTGCCTTCAGGCGTACCTCGTTGTCTATATCACGCTTTTCGAACGGCCCCGCCTGGAATGCAAGCGCCACCAGGTCTGTATCATTTGCCGACTTCCTGCCGTTCATGTCATGGAGGTTGAAGCAATACTCCGGATCGAAGCCATGTTTCAGGGTGATGAGCGCCTGGGCTTCCGGACCGGAAAGGGCAACCGCCTCCCGGTTCAGGTCCAAACCCTGGGCATTGCGCCGTGTATAGCGCACCACGCCATCGGGATTGACCATCGGGAGGACGAGGATTTCCAGCTCGGCAAGGAGGAATTTGACCCATTCGTCCCCGCCGTGGGAGACAAGGTAATCAAGGGCGGCGCAAAGGGCGGCTGAACAATCCGGTTCGTCCCCATGCTGCCGTGCCCAGACGAGGATTCTCCGTGATCCCGTGCCAAACCGTAGGGTGTGGAGGGCGTGCCCCTCGTCGGATAAGCCCACATTGGAAAGCTCCATCGGGAAGGGGGACCGGCGGGCGAGGTCGTGAATAAATCGTGTGAGGTCACCGTGCCGGAACAATTCCCATTCGCGGGGGAAAAGTTTGGATGGATCGATGGCCTGCCAAATCAGGTCGCCGGGAAATTCGTGGGAAGTCTTTGGTTCAGCCATTCAGCGGGTATTGGTCTCCAAGGGTTGCCCTGCAGCATTTCCCCCCAAAAATGCGGAAAATTCAGGGCGGGCTCAAGTGATTTGATCCAACTCCGGGCGATCAATAACCCATCGCTCCGTCAATGCTGGTAATCGAACCACTGATAAAGTCGCTTTCCGGCGAGGCGAGGAAGGCGGCAAGCCGGGCCACTTCCTCCGGCGTTCCCGCCCGCCCAAAGGGAACAGATGCCTTGAGTTCCTCCAGGCGGAGATGGATCTCGTCATCCGAGCCAAGATCCGGCCCAAAGGCGCTTCCGCTGTATAGCCGGGTGTCGATGGGACCGGGGGCAATGGCGTTGACCCGGATCTTCTCCGGGGCGAGTTCCTTCGCCATGACCTTTGTTAAAGTATTTACAGCAGCCTTGCTTGCCTCGAAAAGCCCAAGGCCCGGGTCGGTTCGTGTTCCGGCGATGGAGCTGATGTGGATGATATTGGCATTTTCCCTGTTTCGCATCAGGGGGACGGCCATCTTTGAAACCAGCCACAAGCCCTTCACATTGGAGGAGAAGACAAGGTCGAAATCCTCCTCGCTGGCTTCGTGCACCATTCCGATGCGCAGAACACCGGCCGCGTTGACGAGGACATCGATGCGCCCGTGACGGGTGTTGATTTCCGAAATGAGGGAGGCAACATCGGCGCCCTTGGCCACATCGGTGGGAAACCCATGGGCCTCGCCCCCATTGTCACGGATTTTATGGACTGTTTCGAGGAGTAAATTTTCGCGGCGGCTTGCCAGATAGACGGCGGCGCCCAGATCGGCGAAGTGAAGGGCCACAGCGCGGCCAATTCCCGTTCCCCCTCCGGTAACCAGTATAACCCTGCCCTTAAAAATACCTTCCTTCATGGTCTGCTTGCTCCGTGCAGTTTCGTCCTCCGGTTCCAAATAGAAAACCCGCCCGCGAGGACAGAATAATCATCTCGGCGGGCGGGTTGCGTGGCAAGGTGTTCCGGTTCAATCAATCAAGAAAGGGGGTTTTTGCCTGCTCGTAGCTTCGCTTCGCCGGGCCGTTGTAAATCTGGCGCGGGCGGTAAATGCGGCCCTTCGGGTTGTCCTGGGTTTCCTTCCAGTTGGCAATCCAACCCGGCATGCGGCCGATGGCAAACATGACTGTGAACATGTTGATGGGAATGCCGATGGCGCGCATGATAATGCCGCTGTAGAAGTCCACGTTGGGGTAAAGCTTGCGCTCGACGAAGTACTCGTCCTCCAGCGCGGCTTCGGCGAGATCCTTCGCGATGCCCAGGAGCGGGTCCTTCTTCCCGAGCTTGTAGAGGACCTTGTCACAGGCGTCCTTGATGATACGGGCGCGGGGATCGAAGTTCTTGTACACCCGGTGTCCAAAGCCCATGAGGCGGAAATCGGAGTTCTTGTCCTTGGCCTTCGCGAGCACCTGGGGAATCGATTCGCCCCGCTCGTGAATGCCCATGAGCATTTCCAACACGGCCTGGTTGGCACCACCATGGAGACGCCCCCAGAGAGCGGAGACACCGGCGGCGACCGAGGTAAACAGGTTTGCCTTCGAGCTTCCCACCATGCGTACCGTTGATGTCGAGCAGTTCTGCTCGTGGTCGGCATGGAGAATGAACATCAGGTCCATGGCGCGAACGACATCGGGATCCGGTTCGTAGTCCGTATTCGGGGCGGAGAACATCATGTGGAGGAAGTTCTCGGTGTAGCTTCGATTGGAGGTGGGATAAATGAGGGGCTGGCCAACGGAGTGCTTGTAGGAGAAGGCGGCAATTGTGCGAACTTTTGAGAGGAGCCGGGCGGTTGCCTGGATGAATTTCGACTCGTCATCGATTTCCAACAGTTGGGGATGGAAACAGGACATGGAGTTGATCATCGCACTGAGCACGGCCATGGGATGGGCATGGAAGGGAAAACCCTGGAACTGATTGCGCATGCTTTCGTGGAGCAACTCGTGCTCGACGATCAGGTGGTTGAATTCCTGACGTTCCTCCCGCGTGGGGAAGCGGCCGTAAATGATCAGGTAGGCGGTCTCAATAAAGTCCGATTTTTCTGCAATTTCGGCAATGTCGATGCCACGGTAGCGCAGAATTCCGTTTTCGCCATCGATATAGGTGATGGAACTGATACACGAGCCCGTGTTGCCGTAACCATCATCGTAGGTGATATACCCTGTTTCCGCCCGGAGCTTGCTGATATCGACGGCTTTTTCATTCTCCGTGCCGACGATGACAGGCAGCTCGTATTCTTTTCCATCAAGCGACAGGGTTGCTTTCTCGGACATTACTGATCCTCGCCTTCTAAAAGATAGTTGCCGATGGGTTCCCATGGAGGTGGTCAACAGTGAGGTCTGTATCCCATGAATCCCGGCCGATCCCAAGGGCATGGAAGCGTGCGGCCGGAAAAGGGCACGGGTCAAGCCTATGTGGCGTCAATTCAAGGTACCACAAAGGAACACCCAAGACTGCAAGACGCCCCGGTTTACGAGGATTCCTGCAGGCCGTACTCCTCCAGTTTCCGGTAAAGGGTCTTTCGACCCAACCCGAGGACACGAGCAGCCTTCGCCTTATTCCCTGCAAATTCACTCAAAGTCGCTCGAATCAACTCCCGTTCCGCATCAGATACCGTCATGCCGACACGGAGGCGAACGGAATTTGAGGGCGAAGCATCACTGCGGACCTCCTCCGGGAGGTTCCTTGGCTGGATCTCCTTGCCGGGGGTCAAAATTACTGCCGACTCGATGATGGTTCTCAACTGGCGGACGTTTCCCGGCCAGTGGTAGTTCTGCAGGGCATTCATCGATTTTTGCCCCATCACGAGATCTTTCCCGTGTTCTGTGCAAAATTCCTTCAAAAATTGATGGGCCAGCAGGGGGATGTCATCGGTCCGCTCGCGAAGAGGTGGCAGGTCGATCCTCACCACATTAAGGCGGTAATAAAGGTCCTCGCGGAATCGCCCCGCCTCGGCCTCCTTTTTCAGGTCCCTGTTGGTCGCCGCGACGACACGGGTGTCGACCTTCACCGATTTCGTCCCACCGACACGCTCGAATTCCTGCTCCTGAAGAACACGGAGGAGGCGGACTTGAAGTTCCGGGGTCGTCTCGCCAATTTCATCCAGAAATATGGTCCCCCCGTGGGCCATCTCGAAGCGGCCGGCCTTCTGGCGGATTGCTCCGGTAAAAGCCCCCTTCTCATGGCCGAAAAGCTCGGATTCCAGCAGGGTCTGGCTCAACGCGCCGCAGTTCACGGCCACGAAGGGCTTGCGACGGCGGGGGCTGTTGAAATGGATCGCCTTCGCAATCAATTCCTTCCCGGTACCCGTCTCCCCCTGGACAAGAACGCTCGCCCGCGTCGGGGCCACCTGACGGATCTTCTCGAAGACATTCTCCATCTGGGGGGAACGCCCCACGATGGAATCAAAGCCGTAGCGATCATTCACGGCACGGCGAAGTTGCTCGTTTTCCCGCCGGAGTTCCTTCTGCTCAAAACAGCGTTGGATCAGTAGTTGAAGCTCGTCGATATTCACGGGCTTGATCACATAATCGAAGGCCCCCTTCTTCATGGCATCGACCGCGGTCTCCACCGTTCCATGGCCGGTAAGAATAACCACTTCGGTCTCAGGGAATTCCTCCTTCACATGGGTCAGGAGATCCATCCCGTCGAGACGGGGCATCTTGAGATCACTGAGGACAAGGTCCACCGGCTGGCTGCCCAGCTTGACGAGGGCATCCTCCCCATCGGATGCGAGGTGAATTTCCGCACCAGCCGCCTCCAGCGCCCACTTCAGGCCCTCCCGGGTGTTCTTTTCATCATCGACGATCATGATTGTGCGTTTCATTTTGCCTCTTCCTCCGACGGGAATGACACATGTGTATTTCCAGCCATACCCTCGTGTCAAGAGGACACATAATGCCCTTTTTTCTCTTTTCCATCGGGGAGTATGAATCTGCTGGTTTCCGGGATCAAAAACGGGGGTTTTCGTTGACCCCTGTTTACTGGCTGGCCATTGTTCATTAGATGAGATGGTACTGAATCGGTCCGGCCTTGAAATGGGCGATGTTCATGGTACCCGTCAACCTGAGGAGCGCAATTTAAGGCAACTACTGCGACAACACGTATCCCCCATGACCCCGCCACTTCCGAAAAACAACTTCGATCCTCCCGGTGATGCCGAGGAGTCGTGGGTTCCCATTGAGAGCATCCCCTCGTGGGGGGAAGGGTCGGACTCATTAATGGAAACCTCCGACTTCCATGATGATGTCAGGGGCCCCGTCAAGGATCGTACTTCCAACCGATTTACGACTGACCACCTGTTCTTCGATTTGGACGAATTAATTGCGGTCGGAGGATTCGGCGAGGTGTGGCGAGGCCGCCAGCGATCCCTCGGGCGTGTCGTCGCCCTCAAGCGCCTCCGTCGCGACATCATCCAAAGACTGCAATTCGATGTCAGCGCGTTGAGGCGTTACGAGGAGGCCTTCAGTCATGAGGCCGTCATCGCCGCCAGTCTGGAACATCCCAATATCGTCCCCATCCATGATTTGGGACGGGATCACGAGGGGTACCCGCTGCTGGCGATGAAACTCGTTCGGGGCAAGGCCTGGAACCGTGTCATCCGGGAGGAATTGGAGAATTTCGGGGAGGAGTACCTCAACAGACACCTGACGATTCTGGAATCCGTCGCCCAGGCCGTTGCCTTCGCCCACTCCCATGGAGTCATCCACCGGGACATCAAGCCATCACAAATTATGATTGGTGATTTCGGCGAAGTACAATTGATGGACTGGGGACTGGCCCTGCGCATGGATGACCTGGAGAGAGGCATCGCGGAATCCGACGACCTGAAATATTCGGAAACACCAAACCCCGGTCTCCTGAGCACATGCGGCACCATCGCCTTCATGGCACCGGAACAGGCAAGCCGCCAAATCCACCTCATGTCTCCCCTCACTGATATTTATCTTCTGGGAGGCACACTTTATTACCTGCTGACGGGCAAGCCCCCCAGAACCGCCGAAACTTCCCGGGAAGCCCTCCGCATGGCTGCGGAAGGCCATGTCATTGATCCTCGCAAACGGACCGAATACTCCCTTCCCGAACCTCTTTGCGATCTTGCCATGAGGTCACTTTCCGCCAATCAGGACGATCGCCCTCCATCCGTCCTCGCGTATATTCATGAACTCCACGACTATTTGACGACGCGCAACCCCCTGACCCAGGGGCACCCTTCGAAGGGCGGAAAGTCCCATCGGGATCTCCGGCCCGGAAGAACAAGTCATGTCATCACGACCGTGAGCGACGACACCGTGGATGAGGACGAAACAAAGGAGATCAGGCCCGCTGCATTGGGACGGCGTGCCAGCAACGTGCTGGAAACCATCTTCAGCACGCTCTTCACCAAGCTATCAAGCCTCGGAAGGATGGACCTTCTTGAGGAAAGTGCCGTTGATCTGGTGGACTACATTCTCTCGGTCCCTCCACGGCAGGATGAAGGGGAATCGCTTTCAAGCAACCGCACCACACTCCTCCACGATGCCGCTCTGGTGCTCATTGCCCAATCACGGTTTGACCTCGCCAATGAGGCCCTCATGGAGGCGGAACGATTGGTGAGGGAGCACCTCGCCATTGATCCCGAATCAATCCTTCATTTGGAGGAACATTCCCGAATCCTGGCCCTGACTGCGATGAACTGCGTTCACAGCGGCAGGGATCATGACGGATGGATTGCCGCCCAGCAGGCGCGCCGGTGCATTGAAAAACTGGCCATGGAACATGAGAGGGAACGCTGGGAACCGCTCCTGGCCGACAGGGTGCGCCTGGAAGGATTCCTGCACTGGAAACTTGGTGATCTTGATATGGCACGAACCACCCTGGAAGAGGCGCGGGTCCTTCAGGAACAATTCATCCGCGAGCGGGGCGGGGAACTTCAGGCACGGGCAGGGCTCGCACGGACCTATAATAACCTCGCCTGGGTTTATCGAATTTCCGGAAACCTCGATGGGGCCATCGAGATGATGCGCCGCTGCCATGAATACTGGTGCGCCATCTCCAATGATGCCCGGGAAAACATCCAGTATCGCGTCAATTGGCACTGGTCGATGCGAAGTCTCGGTCTCATTCACGAGCATCTCGGGGATTACGGGGAAGGCATTTATTGGTTCGAAACGAGCCTGACGGTTTCCCGCCAGCTTTTCGAATCCGACCCGGGAAACCCCCAGCGCAGGAGCGAGATTGCCGCCAGCCATTTCGGAATGGGGCGCAATTTCCTCGCCCTTGGTGATCTCCGGCGCGGGGAAAAGAGTTGCCGGGATGCAGTGGAAATCCTCGGTGAAGTCTCTCCCCGACTTCCGGAAAAGGGAAGGACGATCCGGGACTACCTCGGGGCAATGCTCACACTTGGTGAGATACTCCTCGAACAGAATCGATTGGAGGAGGCGCGGACCACCGCTCTTACCGCCCTGGGAGATGCCCGCCGCCGCAGGCTGACCAGCTTGATCGCCACCAGCCACCTCCTCGCCCTCGAAGGCCGTGCAAACCTCCTGCTTGGAAAAATCCACATGGCTTCGCGACACCCCCGCAAGAGCAGGGAATACTTTGAAAAGGGGGTGGAACTGCTCAAACCCATCATGTCGACCGGCATTCATGGCCCGGAGCTTGCCGAAACATGGGTGGCCCTCCTACTCCTCCTTGGAAAACGCGACAACGCCCAGAAGGAACTGACCCGACTGGAGGAAATCCATTGGGGCGGCAGGGAATTCCTTCGCCTGTCACAGAGGGGGAAATATCACACCGGAACATGATGCTAGAAAAATAGATTGCTAGACAGACCGACGTTCCCAGAACCCAAATCCTGCAATGATCCACCGGGCCTGGTCCTCCCGGGGCACCCAAACATCCGATTGGTCCCAAGAACACGGGCGCTGGAAACGTCAAAAGTTTTTTATGCCCTCCCCATGGGGCCAAACCTCGCTCCGACACCATTCTCTGGGCATGAACGGTTGACGCATTGCGCCAACTCAGGTACCCTCATTTCGTCAGGTTGGGGGCATGACAAGCCAGCCACCCAACAGCAATTGCCCAACATGCAGGGGTCAAATGGTAATAACTTGGAATGACATGGTCACCGAGGCGGTGGCCATCCGCCACACACTTCACGAACATCCGGAACTCGGCTGGCACGAGTTTGAAACAGCCAGATTGATCCGAAAAGAATTGGACAGGGTGGGAATTTTTTGGAGGAAATGCGCGGAAACAGGTACCGTGGCAACGCTGGCCCCCAACGCTCCCGGAAGACACATCGCCCTGCGGGCCGACATAGACGCCCTTCCCATCAATGAATCCAAAAATTGCCAATGGAAGTCGCGAATTCCAGGCTGCATGCACGCCTGTGGCCATGATGGACACACGGCAACACTTCTCGGCGCCTCAAGATGGCTCAAGGCCCATGAGCACCAGCTTCCCGGACCGGTCACCCTTATTTTTCAGCCCGCCGAGGAGGGGGGACACGGAGCCAAAAGAATGATTGAGGACGGCGCCATCGAGGGAGTCGATGCCATCTTCGGCTGGCACAATTGGCCCGCCATTCCTTTCGGCAAGGCTATTTGCCCCGATGGAGTGGTGATGGCCGCCAACGGCACCTTCCAGATCAAGCTCATCGGCAACGGGGGGCACGCCAGCCAACCGGAATGCTGCAACGATCCCGTCCTTGCTGCATCAGCCGTCACCATGGCCCTGAATCAAATTGTCAGCCGCCGCATTGCCCCCCAACAGGCAGTGGTGATCAGTGTGACGTCGATTATGGCTCCATCGGCGGACACGGTGATCCCCGGCGAGGTCCTTCTCGGAGGAAGCATCCGTCTGGCTGACTCCTCCATGCGCAACAAAATATATTCCCTCATCGACCAAACCGCCATCGACACGGCACGGGCCTACGGCGTCGTCGCACATGTCGAGCACACGCCCCGGTACGATGCATCCGTCAACGATCCAACTGAGGCAGCGCACTTTCGCGCTCATCTGGCCCGTGAACTTGGTCCCCAATGGATGGATACTTCCCTTCCCCTTCCCGTCATGGCCTCGGAGGACTTCAGTTATTACCTTCAGGAAATTCCGGGGGCATTTGCTTTGGTCGGTGCCGATGATGGCCATGGGCACAATCATCCGTGCCACAATTCCAATTATGACTTCAACGATGGCCTTATCCCTCTGGTGATGCGGCTCTTCTCGCGGCTGGCAGGCGCACAGGTCCCATAACCTCTCGTTGGGTTGGAGCCCGCTGTCCCAGTGTATATCGGGCAGTGCAAGCCTGCACCTTAATGGACAGGAAAGCTTTTGAAAATTATTATCCACGCGAGTAAAGGAGCTGACATGAAAATCTTTGAACAATGGGAATCCGAAATACGTGGTTACTGCCGTGTCTATCCCACCGTTTTCAAATCCGCATCAAATGCACGCCAGGTCGATGAAGCGGGGAAAAGCTACATCGACTTTTTCGCAGGAGCGGGCGTCCTCAATTTCGGCCATAACAACAAACGCATGAAGAAGGCCATCATCGAATTCCTCGAGGCCGATGGCATCACACACAGCCTGGACATGTATACAACCCCAAAGCGTGCCTTCATTGAAAAGTTCGTTTCCACCATCATGAAGCCCCGTGGGTGGAACTACAAGATGCAGTTCATGGGCCCCACCGGTACCAATGCCGTGGAGGCGGCCCTCAAGCTCGCCAGGAAGGTGACAGGGCGGACAAATATCATCGCCTTCAGCCACGGCTTCCACGGCATGACGCTGGGCTCCCTTGCCGTCACTGGCAACAGCTACTTCCGAAACGCTGCCGGTGTCCCGCTCGACCATGTCACGCGCCTCCCCTTCGAGGGCAAGGCCGGAGGAAGTGTTGCCTCCCTTCGTGAATTTCGATGCTCCCTTGCCGACACCTCCAGCGGACTGGAACCACCCGCCGCCGTGATCGTCGAACCCCTTCAGGCCGAGGGCGGCGTCCATGTTGCCAGCGAGGAATGGCTGAAGGAAGCACAGAAGCTCGCCCACGACAATGGCGCCCTCTTCATTGTGGATGATATACAGGCCGGGTGTGGCCGCACCGGTTCCTACTTCAGCTTTGATGGCATGGATATACAACCGGATATCATCACTCTGGCGAAGGGCATCGGCGGATTCGGCACCCCGCTGGCCATGAACCTGGTCAACCCGATCCACGACAAGTGGTCCCCCGGTGAGCATACGGGTACCTTCCGTGGACAGGGGATATCCTTCGTCGCCGGTCGCGAGGCGCTTTCCTATTTTGACGATGACTCGCTCATGAAGCAGGTCCGTGAAATGGGCGGCGTCATGCGCGAGAAGCTGGCCGGTCTTGCCTCCAAGTATGCAGCCAAGGGCGCCGAGGTGCGTGGCAAGGGGATGATGCAGGGGCTTGATGTTCAGGATGGTGCAATCGCCAAGGAAGTCACCCGCAGATGCTTCGAGGACGGATTGCTGATCGGTCCCTGCGGGACTGGCGGCAAGGTTCTCAAACTCATTCCGCCGCTGACCATTCCCCGCGAGGAACTTGATGCCGGGCTGGATATCTTCGCCCGCAACGTGGACCATGTCCTTGGAGGTACGTCATGAAAAAACGCGACGACATGACGTTTCCCTTCGAGGAATACGTGCGCCGGATCAAGGCACTGCGCGAGCGCATGGAAGTTCGATTGCTCGATGCGGTAATCATCACGGATCCGGAAAACCTTTTTTACCTGACCAACTACCAGACCACTGGATACTCCTTCTTTCAGGCGCTCGTTGTGCCCATCGATGATGAGCCCTTCATGATCACCCGTGAAATGGAGGAGTCCAATGTTCATGCGCGCACATGGGTGGAGCTTTCACGCCCCTATTCCGACACCGGCGACGCCATTCAGATGCTCATTCAGAGCCTTCGTGAATTCGGACTCGCCGACAAGTCCATCGGCTACGAACGTAACAGCTACTTCCTTCCCGCCTATCAACAGGACCGCTTTCGCACGTCGTTCAATACGGGGCGGATGATGGACTGCTTCGGGATCGTGGAGCAGGGACGTGTCCGTAAGTCGGCGGTGGAAATCGAGGCGATGTACAAGGCAGCAGTTGCCACCGAGGAAGGCATGAGGGCGGGATTCGAAGCATGCCAGGCGGGGGTCACTGAAAATGAAATCGCCGCCGCCATCAGCGCGGCCATGTTCCGGGCCGGTGGCGAATTCCCGGCCGTGATGCCCTACGTAACCTCCGGTCCCCGCAGCATGATCGGCCATGCCACCTGGGAGGGACGTGTTGTCAATCCCGGCGAACATATCTTCCTGGAAGTTGGTGGGTGTTATAGACGCTACCACACGGCGATGATGCGCACCGTCGTATTGGGGGAGCAAAGTTCCTCGATGCTGAACGCCCAGGAGCGCATGAAGCATGCCCTGGCTGAGGTCAAGGCGGCTATACGTCCCGGCCTGACTGTTTCCGATGCGGACAACATCGTGCGCAATATCATCTCGGAAAACGAGGTGGGTGCCCGGCTGATTACCAGGTCCGGATACTCCATCGGCATTGCCTTCCCTCCCAGCTGGGACGAGGGCTACATCATCAGCCTCAAGCAGGGGGATTCATCCATCCTTGAGGAAGGGATGACCTTCCACATCATCCCCTGGATGTGGGGCGTTGATGGTGACAAGACGGTTGGTATTTCCGACACAATTTATGTCACGGCGGATGGCTGCAAGTCGTTCTTTACCCTGGACGAAGACTTTGTCTATAAGAAGTCAAGGACCTCGGCCCAAATCGCCGAAGCCAACTTCCCCGTCGAAAATCCAAGCATTCCCTACGAGCTTAGAAACCGCCCCGACAGGCAGGTGCTCCGTGTCCTGAAGGCAACAAACCCGGCCACGGGTAAGATCCTTCGTGAGCTTCCCGCCCTGGACCAGGAGGGGGCCAAAAAAGTAATCGCCGCCTCGGAAAAGGCCTTCGGTTCCTGGAGGTCCAAATCCTTTTCCGCACGGGGCAGGGTTCTCAAGGACGTGGCGAGGCTCATGCGTGAGGATGTGGAAAACCTCGCTCCCCTCATGACCGAGGAAATGGGCAAACCCATCAAGGAGGCGCGGGCGGAGGTGCTCAAGGCGGCATGGTGCGCCGAGCATTACGCCGATCATGCCGAAGGGTATCTCGCCGATGATGTGGTGGAGTCGGACGCCACGAAGAGTTATATACAATATCTCCCCCTTGGGCCGGTCCTTGGGATCCTTCCGTGGAATGCCCCCTTCTGGCTGGCGTTCAGATTCTGCGCCCCGGCACTCATGGCGGGGAACACCTGCGTCATGAAGCATGATCCCAACGTGCCCGCCTGCGCCCAGGCAATCGCCGATCTATTCACCCGGGCCGAGGCACCGGAAAACATCATGCTCAACCTCCCCATCGTCACCAACGATGTCGAAGCCGCCATTCGCAATACCGCCATCCGCGCCGTCTCCTTCACCGGATCAGAAAAGGCAGGGTCCATCGTTGCATCCACTGCCGCCTCGGAAATCAAGCCGGCTGTACTGGAGCTGGGTGGTTCGGATCC
>JAFIGB010000457.1 GCA_020831705.1 Candidatus Sumerlaeia bacterium
CAGGCACGGGCAAGGGTTTCCACCCGGCCCCAGGCGCCCTCCCAGGCAAAAGTCTGGAGATAAAAGTAGTCGATGCGCTTCTCGATTTCCGGACGGGACTCGGTGAGCATCTCCCGGGATCGGCGAAGGTGCTGGCGCACCCGTTGGGGTGTTGGCGCCGGTTCACGGCCCTCTGCATGGAGTTCCGCCATCAGGGCAGCCATGCGAAGGCGATCCATGACCCGTTTTTCTGTTGGGCGGGTCCGCTCCCCTTCCAGAAACCGTGTTGTTCCCCAGGCAGCACGCCAGTCGCGGCGATGCCCGTAGAGAAGATCGGCGGTCATCACGCGAGCCTCCTCAATAGCCTCGGGGGGTGCCGGCCAGATCCCCGATGCGACGCGGGAGGAGAGAAACAGAGCTGCTTCGGGTTCCACCATGGTCTCCCAGAAGTGACGGGCGGCAATCATGGCACCCCGTCCCACCGCTGTTTCCGAGGTCTTCCCGGCTCCCCAAAGCTCCACGAACGCCTGAAGGGCCTCGTTGTCGGCCAGGATACTGGCGCTTTCCGGGGATTCCTCCGGTTCGGAAGCATCCTCTTCGTCGTGGTGGGGTTCCTCCTCGGAACCGTTGATGTCGCCATCGCCATTTGCATCATCAGTGGGGGCTTCATCGTCCCCGGGGGTTGGCGTGGGAATGGGTGTGGCGGTTGGCGTTGGATCGGGGTCGTCAGCTTCCATGGTCAGGCGAAGGGCCTGAAGGGACCGGCGCAGGCGTGCCTCGTCGAAGGAATCGGGGAAGGTAACCTCGAAGGGGGAAAGGAGGGCGGTGGCGCTGAAGCCCTTGGGGGCGCGACCGGAGGTATCGATGGGGATTTCAACGATGCGGCCTTCGGCGACGTTTTGCACGGCCAGTTCCTTCTGGATATACCAGGCATCGCCAATGCGGGCGACCTCGCCGAGAATCACCCGGCATTTGCCTTCCTCATCCCGGACCAGGCTGATCGGTCCCCAACCACGGTTCGTGAGGCTTTCGCGCACTCCTTCGGCAAGGGTGCAGGAGGGGAAGCGGGCGACTTCCACCCCGTACCAATGGGAGGGCGCCCGCGACGGGTAATCGGTGGAGCTCCATTGGGGAGGAATCGCTGCCAGACTGGAGACAAGAACTCCGAGTAACAGGAAGGGAAGGAGGATCAGGCGGGGAATTTTCATCGAAACCTTTTTTCGAGGGTGATTGGTGGGAACGATCCCGTCCTTCGCCCGATGGGTGGCATTCAAGGACTGGTACATTGAAACAACCATCCGGGCGTTGGAGGCAAGTGGAAGCCTTTATCAGTGGTGTTGCTGGCTGATTGATGGAAAAAAAGTGATGGATCAGGGTTGGCCTGAATCGATCACCGTTGCGCTCGTGGAGGTCAGCGGGTCAAGGTGCCTCACTTTTCTGGAGGTTGACACTCCCCTATGAAGATCCCCTTTGTCGATCTTTTACCCCAGTATCACGAAGTAAAGCAGGAAATTGACGCAGCAATCGCTGATGTCATTGAAAATGGACGGTTCATTCAGGGAAAACCCGTTAAGAACTTCGAGGCGGAATTGGCCGCCTCCGTTGGTGTCGCCCATGGAGCTGGTGTTGCAAACGCCACCGTTGGCGGCTGGCTCGTCCTCAAGGGCCTTGGAATCGGCCCGGGCGACGAGGTGATCACCACCCCGCTGACCGCGGTTCCCACTGCCGAGTACATGACCCTTGCCGGCGCCAAGCCTGTTTTTGCCGACATCGACCCGGAAACTTACCAGCTTTGCCCGAAGAAGGTGGAAGAGAAGATCACGGAGAAAACCAAGGCGCTCTTCCCCGTGCACCTTTACGGAATTCCCGCCAATCTTGACGCCTTTTTGGAACTTGGGAAAAAGTACAACATCCCCGTTCTTGAGGATGCTGCCCAGGCCCAGGGTGCGGAATGGAAGGGCAAGCGGATCGGGAGCTACGGCAAGGCTGCCTGCTGGTCGTTCTTCCCCTCCAAGAACCTGGGTGGCTTCGGCGACGGTGGTGCCGTAACCACCGATGATGCCGAACTTGATGAGTTCGTTCGCATGTATGCGGATCACGGCCGGAAGGAGAAATTCACCCACGAATTTCCCGGCGCGAACCTCCGTCTCGATGGCATTCAGGCCGCCGTGTTGTCGGTGAAGCTTCGCAAGCTCGACGACTGGAATGCCCGTCGCCGCGCCATTGCCGAGATCTACGATGCCGAGCTCGCCGATGTTGCGGAAATCATCACACCGAAGGTTTACCCCGGCTCGACACCGGTATGGCACCTTTATGTGGTACGCGCTCCCAAGCGTGATGCCCTGCGGAAGTACCTGGGCGAGAAGAACATCGGCACGGGCCTTCACTACCCACTGCCGCTGCACCTCCAGCCCGCCTTCTCCGACACCGGTTCGGAAGGAAGCTTCCCCGAAGCGGAACGCGCGACGCACGAGATCGTGTCCCTCCCCATGTACCCCCACATGGATCCCGAGTTGGCCAGGGTGGTTGTTTCGGAAATCAAGAACTTCCTTGCCGCCAATAAGTAACCCAAATCAGTTGAACCCATATCCGGCGGGCCGCCATGGTGGCCCGCCCCTTTTTTAACGGAGCACTGCTTGTGGCTGAACACGTCAAATACTCCCTTGTCCTTCCATGCTATAACGAAGTTGGTAACCTGATTCCCCTCATCGAGGAGATCCGGGAAGTCATGGAAAAAATTGGCAAGCCCTTTGAAATCATCTACGTGGATGATTGCAGCAATGACGGAACCACCGAGAAGCTTCGTGAGCTCAAGGGTGTCTATCCATTTCTCCGTCATATTCGTCACAAGCGCAACCTGGGCGAAAGCGCGGGTACCCTCACCGGCTTCGAAAATGCCCGTGGTGATGTTGTCATCACAATGGACGCCGATCTGCAGAACGATCCCCGGGACATCCCGGCCATGCTGAAGAAGCTGCGCCGGGTGGACTGCGTCTGTGGCGTCCGCCGGACCCGTAATGACAGCATCGGCAAGCGGCTTTCCTCGCGGGGGGCGAATTTCTTCCGCAATGCCATGCTGAAGGACAACATCCACGATGCGGGATGTACCTTCCGGGCAATACGCCGGGAATCCCTCGACCAGTTGATTGGCTTTCGTGCCCTTCACCGCTTCCTTCCCTCCATCCTTCAATGGCATGGATACCGGGTGGTGGAGATAAAGATCAACCATCGCCCCCGCACGAGCGGGGTTTCCAAGTACGGCTTCGGAAACCGCTTCTGGGTCGGCATCGTGGACATCATCGCCATGTACTGGTACAAGCGGCGCCACTTTATACCGAAGCGCTACCTCCCCGAAGACGAAGCCTGAATCATATTCCAGCAATCCTGAGGAGTGAAGGAACCAACATGAGTGAAAAGAAAACAATCCGGTTTGGCGTGGTGGGATGCGGTCTCATGGGCCAGCGCCATGCAGACGTCCTCCGTGCAACACCGGGGGCATCCGTCACAGCAACATCCGATCACACCCCCGAACTGGCCCGCAAGGCGGCCGGCGATGAAGGGCGTGCCTTTGACACCTACGAGGAGATGATCGACAGCGGCCTTATAGACGCCGTGGTTCTTTGCCTCCCCAGCAGCATCCACGCGGATTACGGCATCATGGCCGCCCGCAAGGGACTTCATGTCGTGACGGAAAAGCCCATCGACACGGACCCGGCCAAGGCACGCGCCCTGGCCGCCGAATGCAGCAAGGCAGGCGTTGTATGTGCCGTCATCAGCCAGAATCGTTTCTCGGACGGTGCCATGGCCATCAAGAAGGGAATCGAGGCGGGCATTCTGGAACCCATCCGCCTGATAGACGCCTCGGTGAAGTGGATGCGCGACGACCCGTATTACAAGGAAAGCAATTGGCGCGGCACCTTCAAGTGGGAAGGCGGCGGCGTCATCATGAACCAGGGCATCCACACCATCGACCTCCTTTGCTGGATGCTTGGCAAGCCGGTCTCCGTCAAGGGCCTGACCAAAAGAAACCGTGACTACATGGAAACCGAGGACGTGGGCGTGGGCGTGATGGAATTTGCCTCCGGTGCGCTGGCAACCGTGTCGGTCACGACGAGCTGCTTTCCCAACGGCCCGGAACAGATTTCCTTCCACGGCAACAACGCCTCGGCCCGCTTTGAGAAGGGGCTGGTGACCACGTGGAAGCACCGCGACGAGAAGGAGCTTCCCGAGGCTGGTTTTGCGCCACCCACGGAAGGCCTTGATCCCAAGCTTGTTCTCTTCCAACGTCAATACAGGAATATCCTCGGTGCCATCAACGGCGAGGAGAAGCTGCTTGTCACACCGGAGGAATCCATCGAGGTGCTGGAGACAGCACTGGCACTTTACAAGTAAGCCGTGGTGGAAATGACACCCCTTGATCGTGGCAGGACATTCCCCTGGCCCTGGGTCGCCGCCCTCGGAGCACTTGGCCTTTGTATGGCCCTCTCCGGCGGGATGACGATGGTCCTCCCGCTCATCATGCTCGGAGCCCTGGGCATGGCGGCCATGGGAACCGGTGCGCCGGAAGACACATGGTGGCGGCGCATTACATGGAATCAGTGGACGGCGATCCTCCTCGCCGTCCTTTTCCTTTATCGTCTTGTATTTGTCATACGCGGTGTCTATCTCCCCGCCCTGGAGGAGATGCAGTACTGGGACTGGTCCCGCCGTCTGGACCTGAGTTATTACAGCAAGCCGCCGATGATCGCCTACCTGATCCGTGCCTCCTGCACAATCTTCGGCGACACGCCGCTGGGAATCCGCTTCGTGGCGGTGCTCCTCGCGCTCCTTGGGTCCATTGTGACCTGGGCACTCGTCCTGCGGATGTTTGGTTCCCCGCGGACGGCCTTCCTCTGCGTGCTGATGATCAATATCATGCCGCTGTTTTGGCTGGGTGGCATCATTCTGACAACCGACACCCCGCTAATGTTCTTCTGGGGGATTGCGATTTTTGCCCTTTGGCTGGCACTCTTCGAGGGGAAACACAACGCATGGTGGTTGTTCGGCGCCGCCTTTGGGTTCGGCATGCTGAGCAAGTACGCCATGGCGTATATACTTCTTTGCCTCGTCGTCTTCCTCCTGCTTTCGCGGGAACATCGCTTCGCCTTGAAAAAGCCCCAGTTCTACCTTAGCTTCGTTCTTGGCATCCTCATGTTAACCCCGGTGATCATTTGGAATATCAATCACGACTGGGTGACTGCCAAGCATGTTGCCGCGGATGCCGCCGTGCCGGAGGGCTTCAAGCTCAACCCGGGATCGTTCTTTGAGTATATCGGTGTTCAGGCCCTGCTGACGAATCCCATCGTGCACTTCTTCATGTTTTTCTTTGCCTGGCGTCTCTTCCGCCGCGACGGCCTTGCCATGGATGGGCGCTGGAAGTTCCTCCTCGCCATGGGGGTACCGGTCTACTCCGTGTTGCTTCTCAAGAGCGCCCAGGACACGGTGCAGGGGAATTGGGCCGCGCCCGCGTATCTGACATGGACGATTTTCGCCGTCGCCTACTTCGAGCGTTTCTGCCAGGAGGGCCACGGGGAGAAAATCCTGCGGCGGCTTCGCGCAACGGCGATCGTCGGCATTATTTTGCCCCTCCTCGGCATTGGGCTCTTGATGGAACGAATCTTTTTCAATACCTTTCATGCGGCGGCAACGTCGGTGGGGATTTCCCTCCCGGCAAACATCGATCCCGCCTATCAGTTCACCGGCTGGCGGGTTCTTGGCCGCCAGACAACCGATGCCTTGGCGACGATGCCCAACCCCGAGCGGACGTTTATCGTCTCGTGGTCCTATCAGGTTTGTGCCGCCGTTGCCTTCCATGGCGAGGGACAACCACGGACCTACGGAATCACCTTCCCCCAGCGGGGACAACGCATGCACCAATATACAATCTGGGGCGGCGCCGATGAGACCAAGAAGGGGTGGGATGCCATCTCCGTCAATCGTGGCGGGGGGCGTGCCCTGGACCCGAGGGTGGCCGACCAGTTCGAGCGCGTTGAGGGCCCCTTCCGCATTGAAGTCTACGAAAAGGGGAAGTTGTACCGCCGCTTCACGTATTACAAGTGCTACAACTTCAGTGGCGAGTTCCCCAAGGCACTGGACCCGACCGACCTGGAAAGCATGCAGGAAATAACTTTCTAGAAACACCAGACAAGGAGCACAACATGCCCAGGATTGTCATCCTTGATGGATATACAATGAACCCCGGCGACAACCCGTGGGATCCCCTGGAAGCCCTTGGCGATCTGGTCGTCCATGACATTACCCACCGTGACCAGATTATTGAACGCGCCCGGGACGCCGACATCGTCCTGACCAACAAGATTGTCATGGACCGGGAAATCCTCGCCGCACTTCCAAACCTCAAATTCATCAGCATCCTCGCCACCGGCTTCAACGTGGTGGATATACAGGCCGCCCGGGAACAAAACATCCCCGTATCCAATGTGCCGGAATACAGCACCCGGTCGGTGGCTCAATACACCCTCGCCATGATCCTTGAATTTTGCCACCGCATCCAGCGCCACAGCGATGCCGTGATGGAGGGACGCTGGGTGCGCAGCGAGCAGTTCAGCTTCTGGGATTCCCCGCTGGTTGAGCTTGCCGGGAAGACACTGGGAATCGTCGGCTTCGGTCGCATCGGCCAGGCAACCGGCCGGCTCGGCCATGCCTTTGGCATGAATATCCTCGCCAACAGTCGCTCCCAAAGCCAGAAGACCGACTTCCCCTTTCTATGGGCCGGGTTGGAGGAGATCTTCGAACAATCGGACTTCGTTTCCCTCCATTGCCCCCTCACCGATGAGAACGCAGGGATGGTCAACACCAAGCTCCTCCATCGCATGAAGCCCTCAGCCCACCTTGTCAATACAGCACGCGGGGCCCTCATCAATGAACAGCATCTCGCCGACGCCCTCCATCAGGGCAGGATTGCCGGGGCTGCGCTCGATGTCATTACAAAGGAGCCGATGGCTCCCGACAGCCCACTGCTTGGCGTCCCGAACCTGATCGTCACGCCCCATATTGCCTGGGCGACCCTTGCCGCACGGCAAAACCTCATGAAGGCAACGGCGGAAAACATCCGCGCCTTTCTTTCCGGAAATCCCATCAACGCGGTCAATTGACGACCCCGTGTAGGAGTTCATCGATGTATAGACACTGCTGGCTGCTCGCCCTTGTCCTGCTATTTCCCGGATGCGCCCTCTTCGGCGGCGGTTCTGGCGCCAGGGAGTACATCCCCACCCAGGAACGTACCTTTAATGTCGTCGAGCGTCTTGAAGGGGCATGGCGCGGGCGCGAAATTGTCCTCCGGCGAGACCAACGCCACGACACCGTTCGTGTACTTGCGGCGGACTTCTACCAAAGCACCGAACTCGCCGTACCCAACCCCGGCGATTACCGCATCATGGTCGCCTTCCAACTCGCCTCCGACAAGACACGGGATGATTACCGCGCCTTCAAGGAACTTCACCTTAGCTGGGTGAGCACAAACGGAGGAAGAAGCCATGCCACGGTTTGGACGGAACGGAGCGAGCACTGGCCCTATGATGGGTTTGACGAAATGATCGTCCGCTCCATGGAGGACTTCGAGACGATCCGTGAGGGGAACCGGGTCATCAATGAAGCGCGCGCCGATCTGTTGCGCGGCCGCCAGTTTGTTGCGCTCATCCGTGAACGAAGGGATTGATCGATGGTCCGCCAACTTTCCATTCGAACAACCCGCCAGGGTCTTGTGGAAATCACCGGGGAAGTCGAGGACGTCGTTTCCGAGGCGGGTCTCAAGGAGGGGCTTTGCACCGTCTTCGTCCAGCATACATCGGCAAGCCTCACCATTCAGGAAAACGCCGATCCCTCCGCAAGACGCGACCTGGAGGAATGGATGAATCGCCATGTCCCCGAAAACGATCCCCATTTCACCCACACCATGGAGGGCCCCGACGACATGCCCTCCCACATCAAGGCCGCTCTGACCGCCACCTCCCTTGGAATACCCATCATGAAGGGACGGATGGTACTCGGCACCTGGCAGGGCATCTATCTCTGGGAGCACCGCAGCTCCCCCCATACCCGGCGCGTCATCGTTCACGTAAGTGGATGAGACACCGCCCCCAATGGCAGTCGTCTATACATGTCAGGGAAGCGGAATGAAGGAATGGGAGTATCCATCGGCTGTTACTTCGACCCGGCGCATTCCCGGCGGCGTGTCACCCAGGGGATATCCGAGTGAGGAAGTGACAATATATTCGGTGCCTTTGTGAAACCCACCGGCCTCCCGGTGGTAATGGCCTGAAAAATTCGCAGTCACACCATGCTCGGCGAAAAGCTCGAGATAGCGCATGCGCTTGGCGGTGGGGATATTGAAGTAGGCATCCTCCTCGTCAGCTTCGTGGAGGAAAAAGGGATGATGCTGAAAAACAAAGATGTGCCGGGCATTTTCCTCACGGGCATTCCATAATTCTCCGACCAACCAACCCCACTGTTCCTCCTCCTCGGCGGCAAGACTTGTATAGGCGATCAGGTTGCTGTTGAGGAGGATGAAACGGCACCCCTCAAACTCAAGAACTCCACGATCAGGCCCATACGTCCTGCGATAGAATTCCAGCCCTTCCGGGTTCGGTGCCATGTCATGGTTGCCTGGCTGGAGGTGTACGGGGGCATGTGCCTCAAGGGCGGCCTTGAACTCCATGAAGTGAGCAATTTCCGTATGGTTGTTCCATGTCTCCACCAGGTCACCGGTGATCACGATAAATTCGGGTGCAAGATCCGAAACCAACTCCACTCCACGGGCGAAGTCGCGAAGTTCCGGGGTGTAGTCATCAGCCTCCTTGAATGCCATGTACATCCCAATCTGTGGATCGGAAATCTGTACAAATGTGAAATCCTGCGACCTTGGCGGCCCTGACGCACAAGCAGCAAGAATGGCCAGGAGAAACACCATCCCAAGGGGGATCATATACTTTCTCAACATGATATATATCCTTTCTGATCAAATACCTTCGTGAAGACACCGGGCCATCACGGCTGGAGAGGGCAATGGGCACTGTTGATGAATCCCAAGGTTCCATGAGAAACCTCATACAACAATACAGCGAAGATAAACCGGAATTAAGGAAACTTCTCTCGGGAGAACTTAAGCGGACAAATACGAGCACCATGGCACGGTGGAACCACTGGTTAGATCGAATTAATACTGGATGCCTTGTATAGAACTTCGCCCCCTGCGAGTGCAGGGGGCGAAGTCGTGTCCGTCGGGTTTGTTGGTTACTTCCCCTTGAGGGGAGGTGGTATCTGGATCAGTTGCCAGCCGGAATGACCGGGTTGAGGTCGATGGCCTCAATGGTCAGTGATTCGAGAATCACTGCGATGGTCGGATCGTCGGCGGTCGGATCAGCTGCGGGGCGCTCGGTCCAGAGGAGGTCGAAGCTGAAGATCCATGGCGAGCCGGCGATTTCGTCCGGTGTCTGGATCCACTGATAGTAGACCTCGGACTGACCATCGACGGGAAGGCGGGCGCCGTCCTGGGAGTCGAGAGTCAGGATGGAAGCCAACTGAAGCGAACCGTCGTTGACGCGCATGCGCATGGTCGGGATCGCATCGATCTGGGAAGCGTCGGCATCGGTATTCAGGGTCCATGTCAGCATGTACAGCGTGCCTGGCAGGAAGGGAACCTCGGTTTCGAGACCCCAGAAGCCGAAGATCACGTCGTCTTCTGCTTCCTCGCCCTGCTCAACGCCGCGGATGAGGAGGCCCTCGTCGGAGGCGGTGAACTCAGCCGGTGCTCCAAGCGGAGAAGCGGTGCGGCTGGTGAAGCCGTTTGCATTTCCGTTGGTGAAGTCGAATTCAGCGACAACAACCTCCGGCATGGTGATGCTGCCACTGGGAAGGGCTTCGAGTGACAGGCTGTCGAGACCAACTGTTCCGGTGGCCGCGGCGATTTCACTGAAGTTGAGGACGTCGAAGAACAGACGGAAGTCCGCAATGCCTTCGGGCTGGCTGAAGTACTGAACGTAGACCGTTCCCTCTTCAGCAGGAGCCAGGCTGGTGGAATTGCCGTTGGGCGTGATGACCATTTCATGGGTCTGGCGGAAGTCGATGGAGGAGGCGCGCAGGCGAACTGCCGGCGGGATTTCCTCTTCCTCAACGAGTGAGTAGATCGAAGCAATCACGCGGAAGGCAGCATCCTCGCCGGACTTGGCGAAGTGCCCCATGGGAATGGAGCCATTGCTGGAGTCCGTGTTGAGCGTGAATGTCGGCGATCCCCAATAGGCGAAGCTATTGGTGTTGTCGTTGGTCCCAAGTCCAAGTGACCCGCGGGTATCGTCGTAGAATCCGTCGACTTCTTCAAAGACCGAGTCGTCCTGCTCGAAATTCCAGCCTTCCGAGTCATCATCGAAGGTGAACTCGATGGAGCTGGGGATTTCGGGTGTGGGCGTCGGGGTCGGCTCCGGAGTGGGAGTCGGTGTCGCCGTGGGTGTCGGTGTAGGAGTTGCCGTGGGCGTCGGGGTCGGCTCCACGGTGGGAGTCGGTGTTGTCGGGATATCAGTCGGAGTCGGTGTCGCCGTTGGTGTGGCGGTGGGTTCCGGCGTGGGTGTAGGTGTCGGGTCGGGTGTCGGCGTTGCGGTCGGATCCGGTGGGGGTGTGGCTGGCGGGTCCGGTGTGGGTGTCGGCGTCGACGTCGGAGTCGGTGTTGCGGTTGGTGTCGGGATCAAATCACCAATTACGATTACTTCAGCATCGGTCACGAAGTGGGGAACGTCATCGAAGTCCGTATCGGTGACCGCCGAGCGTGTCGGCTCTTCTGTGAGGATATCCAGAGTGGTCGTGCCGCTGGAGAGGCCCGTGAAGTTGAGCGTTGCAACCAGGACATCGAGTTCCTCGATCGTCTCATTGGAGAAGGCGGAGAAGGCAATCCGACCAGGGACCACTTCATTGGGCGTGCCCGTGAGGAAAGTGGCATTGAACGTGTCGGTGTTCACGGTTCCATCAACGAAGCTTACAACCTCTTCATCGAATTCGAGGAACAGGGCCATGCCGCCGGCATTTGTGCCATTGGTGGCAAGCCTGAGCTCAACTGAGAAGTCCTCATTCGCATCAACAACAGTGAGGATGGGAGTTATGTAGAGGTTTGCTTCTGTCGGCAATACCGGTGTCGGGGTGACCGTCGGTGTCGTCGGCACATCAGTCGGTGTCGGCGTTGCCGTTGGTGTAGCTGTGGGATCCGGTGTCGGCGTGGGTGTGGCCGTCGGAGTTGGAGTCGGCTCGGGAGTTGCCGTCGGAGTGGGTTCCAACGTGGGTGTTGGCGTTGTTGGCACATCCGTTGGTGTCGGCGTTATTGTCGGTGTCGGCGTCGTCGGCACATCAGTCGGTGTCGGCGTGGCCGTCGGTGTTGCCGTGGGTGTCGGAGTCGGCGTGGCGGTTGCCGTAGGTGTCGGCTCGACCGGTGTCGGAGTGGGCTCCACCGTTGGTGTTGGCGTGGTGGGAACATCCGTTGGTGTCGGCGTTACTGTCGGAGTGGGTGTGGTCGGCACATCCGTTGGCGTGGGTGTCGGCTCGACCGGTGTCGGTGTTGGTTCCGGGGTCGGTGTCGGCGTCGCCACGGCACCAATGCTTACTGTTCCACCGGTTATATTGTGGGGAACGTCGTCGAAATTCGAGTCCGTGACGGCAGTGCGATTGGGATCTTCCACGAGGAAGACCAAGTCGCTGTCGCCCACTTCATCCGCTGCGGTGAAGTTAAGGGTCGCAACGAGGACTTCTTCCGCCGTGATGGTGGCGTTGGCAAATGCCGAGAAGGCAATACGCCCGGGGATGACCTCATTGGGTGTCCCTGTGAGGAAGCTTGCATTGAAGGTCGTGGTGTTTGTTGTTCCACCGGTGAAGGTGAGGGAGTCATCATCAAACTCAAAGAAAATCGCAACACCACCGGCGCCGCTGTCGTTGGTTTCCAGGCGAATCTCGACAGAGAAGCTTCCGCCCGGCTCCACATTCACGCTGCTGGGAGAAAGGAAAAGTTCCGCAACTCCTTCATCCTTTGTGGCATCAGATGCCGCAGGAAGGGAAGTCGTGGCACTCGTAAATGCCATGGCCCCAGCGACGAACAGCCCGATAAACCCTGCGCTGTGTCTTTTCGTCAACTTCATGTATTCGTACTCCTTTAAATTAGGCACCCGATGGATTCATTGTTCGCGTGGGTGCTGGATGGCCGCCTCTTGACGACCTTGCCTTCGTGGTACTTCAAGCCCCTGGGGGCGTTTTGATGACTTAGTCGCAGGGAATTCCGAAGTTGTCCCGTACCGCGATGAAGTCATCGAGGTTCACAACACCGTCACCATTGGCGTCACCCTGTTCAGGGTTGGGTACACCGAAGTTGTCCCGAACGGCAATGAAGTCGTTCAGATTGACAACGCCGTCCCCATTGGCGTCGCCCATGCAGAACGGAGCGGGCGTCGGGGTGGGAGTCGGCGTCGGGGTTGCCGTCGGTGTCGGCGTCGGTGTCGGCGTGGCAATAACGGGGAGATCCGGGTTGAGCGGGTCAGCACCCGGTGTGCGCATTTCCTCGTCATCGGAAATGCCGTTGCCGTCGAAGTCGCCGTCGGAAGCATAGATGCCGATTTCATCAAGACGGGAGGTTGATTGGGAGAAGGACTTGAAGCCCTTGAGGTTCTCCACGTTCTGGTCGAAGAAAATCACGTCCTGAAGGTGGGGAATATCGTTGATGGAAACATCGAAGGTCTTGTTCGGAGTGTCAGCGTAGCGGATATTGATGGTGATCTTGATCCACTCGTTGGCAGGGAAGGGGCCCGAGTCGGCAGGGGCGATGTAATCATTCGCACCGGAGGCATCGTTGCCGGGACCGTCGAAGGCATAAACCTGGAAGGTGTCGGTGTCGGGGATGGCCCGAAACCCGAGGAGCGCCGCAACGGGCTGGTCCATGTCAGGAACTTCAAGAGTTTCCGAACCGGCGCCGTTGTAGTAGCCGCGGATAATAATGCGATCGGAAGGAATGCCGGTCTCGGAGACTTCAATGCTCACCGAGGAGTTCGGCTCCATCTGGACATAATTGTTGGTGCTGTTGGCGCCGCGAACACCCGGGGTGATTTCGGCACCGGATACAATGGCATCGGCTCCGGGGAGCGAAGGCACCGTCCAGCCGAGTTGCCCATTCAGGGTCACTCCGGCAGTGTATCCCTCGCCCGACTCGAACCCGGCGAAAAACTCGGGATCTGGAATCTGGGCCGCCATGAACGCAGGTACGGCCATGACGGAGAGGGCAAGGAGTGTTGATTTGGTGATTTTTTTCATAATTGTCTCTTCTAGGGAGCTGGTTCCGTCAAGGTAACCAGCCGGATTCGGCCAGAATCAAGGGATTTTGTCAGTACGGAGGAGTGTTTTCTGCATTTTGCCCAATAATTGCACATTATCACCATATCCAAGGCTTCAAAGGCACCGGGTATTCACAACCAGCAAAGGCAAAAATGAGCACTTCACATCCTTACGGCCATTGAGCCAGAATCACTCGTCAAGGGTCCGGACAAGCATCATCCCCACCGGCCGGGGTCCAATCTCCTAAAGTTTCGTTGACTTGGGATTATCCCTAGGAGCCACCCGCGTCAATCACTTTGTGGCCCATTGCCGAGGTGGTCGGTTTGGAAAAATTGAGGTCCGGAAGAGGAACCAGCCTGCGCCAGGGGGGTGTGGCCGGTGCCAAAGACGAAATTCCGGCGAAAACCTTCGCTTTCGGGATCATATTCGGTGAGGACCTGGCTGTAGCCGGTGGGGTTCTGGTAATCGACGAGATACCTGCGCTCAAGATCCGGATCGTCGCCCTCCAGGGCCGAGCGCGCCACACGTGTGCCCATGCGGTCGTAAAAATACTGCACCACCGGCGCTTCGGGTCCGTTCTGGACGGTGAGAAGCTGGTCATCCACCGACCATGTCATTTCACGCTTGAGCGACGAAGGAACCCATTCCTCACTGACCAGGGCGGCGGTGTGTTCCTTTGTCAGGCGACCAAGCTGGTCCCACTCATACACAATCCCATCGGTGGGCGTTCCATTATCCGTATATTCACGGACCAATTGATCGAGGGCATTGTAGTGATAGACACGGTCTGACCAGGACCCGCCCCCGTGGGCGGTTCGTTTGAGCGTGCGATTGCCATTGCGATCGTATTCATATTCGTAACCACGAATGTGGTCCGTATAGCTGCCACCATCGAGTGCATGGAGATTGGCGCCCCGAAGACGCTTCAGATCGTCGTGGACGTAGGTCCAGCGGTGACTTCCCTCAGGCGTGGTCTCCGTCACCTGGGTGATCAGGCCGGAGCGGTCGCGTTCGTATTCCAGCCTGAGAACAAGAGCGCTGCCTTCGTCGAGATGTTCAATCTTTTGAAGCCACCCGCCCTTTGCGTTGTTGTATGTATAGCGCTTGGTCGCGCCGTTGGGATACGCCACCAGGGTGCGGTGACCGTTGCGGCGAATCCGCAGATTTCATCATGCCAAATGCATCATCATAACAACGCTTGGCATTCTGATTCCAGAAGCCGTCACTCGTAGTCGGGATCTACTTCAGGCGTCGGGTATAATCTCAGAGTATCAGTCTCCTCATTAAGTTCAACATCATACAAACCGGCTTGCCCCACATCGACAAGGATTCCTTCAATCAATCCAGACTCCCCAATAAGTTTCTCAATAGGCTCTATATTCTTATCTAATGGCCGCCCAAAGTAAGTGTGCACAAGCTCTCTATGCTTATCGGAAGACTTGAGCTGGCGCAAAACATCTCTGTCTCCGACAAACAATAGTCCTGTCTCAATCAACAGGCCAATCTGTCTTCCTGCCCGCTCAACCTTAAACCCAGTGAGCTTTAGCTCGAAGAACTCTGATTCCACCACATCAACATGATAGCCAATCTCTCTTGGTTCATGCATCACATGCTGAAATTCAATATCCGCACTTGCTTCGCCAAAGAATAGGACTGCACCCGAATTGCACTTGAATTTACCTTGAAACGAACAGTTTATCATAGACTTTTCACGTTCTCGAAGCACAATGCCAGCAGTGAGTCGGATTAACGTCGCTAATGTTATTGTGCATATATATATACTCATAAAAATCGGTGAGTACCGAGGATATGACAAAACTAGCAAGATGCTAATGGATGCAATAAAAATGACCCCGATGGTGTCAAGTCTTTCATTGACACCCTTAAGAAATGTAATGAGTTGGGGATATTTCATCAATCTTCCTCAAGTATCCATTCATCAATTCTCCGGCCAATAAACCAACCAGCAACACCTGTTGCGAGTACTGCGACTCCACTTGAAGTGGTCCCGGTTTCTTGGACGTCCTGTCGGGGTCCAACAAGTTAAAGTCCATCCGGTTCTTGTTCCTCACATTTCAGTGAACTAAGGCGGTGCAGTCAGTTCAGATCGATCTTGGCAAACGCGCCATAAGATATCATCACGACTGCTACCAGGATGATCTCAAAAGGTGGAGGCCATGTTTTTGACGTCCCTTCAGTAATGAGGGCCAACACATACAATCCAACCAAGAAGAGCAAAAGTCCCAGCACAATACCCAGGATCTTCATGATGACGGTGTCTCCATACCACATTCGCAGACTAAATGGAACTAAAGAAAGAAAAGCCAGACCCGTTAGGATACCAGAAATCACCGCTCCAGAAAAAGCTGATTCGCCGAAGTCCTCGGCTTTGAATGCCACGTGCAATACCATCCAACCACTCCAAAAAATCACAAACATTGCGGTCGTGACTGCAAGTAAGGAGAAAATTCTCGATAGAGGGCTGAACTCCATTTTCCGAACCTGGCTCATTGCAAAAGCATTTGGTGCCAATGTGGATAGAAACGGCACTGTTTGAATCTAAAGTGGTCCCGATTTCTTGGACTTCTATACGAGGTTAAAGTCCTCCCTCTCGTGTTAACTCAATAGTCCCAGGGACTCCCTGGCCGAGAATCACGCCTCGACCAGGGTTGGATAGAGTCAAAACGGCGGGGCTAGCCCCACTTTGTCCATCATGGCGCCTTCATTGTGTAGGTCACTGTCACTGCATTATCACTCCCGTGGAGAAGCCACCACGAGTTTCCGATGGTCCTTCGCATGCGGCTTTCCGGACGGGCGCCCTCAATGTCGTGGGCGTTCGCCGTGCGGATATATTCATCCACGAAGGCCCTCCCGTTTAGAAAGGAAATTCCGATGAGCTGATCGTGGTCGATCCCCTGGAGGATGGATCGCAAATCGGAGCCCTGCCGTATATCCGTCCCGGCACCATCTCCCTGGCCTGCCCGCATCATTTCCCTGACTTCCAGTCCGCTGGGGCCGCTGAAGATACCGGTGGGTGTGATGGCGAAGAAAAACTTCACCGTTTCTTCGGCAGGAATGAGACCGGGCTTCAATTCCCAAAGTGTGACGCCCTCGACGTCCTCCGATGTGGCCTTGAAGAGGCTCGCGTCCTGATCGACGTAGTTACGAATCCCATCGTTGAGCCGGGAAATCGTCTCCATCGTTCCCTGGAAGGGTATCACAAGCCCAAAGGACCATTCCGGCTCCAGACCCTCCATGGCATCAATGGCCTGTCTATCGTAGGCAACGACCTCGCCGGCTATCTGGCGAATCACATCATCGACTATATTGACCCCAAGTTGTGACTGGGCGACCGCGAGGCCGATCTGGATGCCGCCTGATACTTCCGGGCTCGTCGCCTGGGCCACCTCCATGACAAAGTCATAAAACGCCCCCATATCGATGGAGAGGGACATGTATGTCGGCGCATCGGAAGGCACCAAGCGCAGGCCGTCCAACTCGTTGTTGGAAAACGACCGAAGAAGGCCAAGAAACCCCGGGTTCTCGCGTGATGTCATAATGGTCGTCCCTGCCCGCATCTCCGTCTCGTCCACGAGCATGTCAAACAGAAGGGGACCACTGCCATGGAGTCCAATGATCTTTAGTAATTCCTCGATGTCCTCGTCGTTGTCCTTCGGAAGGCTACCCAATAATACTTCCCAATTTAGATAGAACTTCAAATCCGCGTTTGGATTGTCATGGGCCTGGACGAGTCGGCGATAGTCCCCGGAATTGGCGAGGGTGGGATAACCATCCAGTCCCTTCAGTGTTCCGATTGCCGTGGCCAGCGGACTGCCATCCCCATAGGCAAGAAGGAAGTAACCATCCATGAATGTATATTCAATGGTCACCTCGAGATCTCCGAACGCTTCCTGGTGTTGGGGCAACAGATCGGAAAACCCCTCCCTGTCGACATAGTTATACTGAATCTGGAAGACTTCCTCATCATGGTATTCAAGGGTTCGTCGCGTGGCATTCCCGGGAGTGTTCACGAGCATACCTTCCAGAAAGGCCTCCACTTTCTCTCGCTCCTCCTCGGAATACGCTGCCACCAGCACATCATCATTAACCGGAATGTTAAAACCATCCACAACCCTGAAATTGATCCACGTGGAGTAGTTCAGAATGAGCCCGCTGAAAGTTTCTGTAATATCAGATGAGGAGAAATCCAGGATTCGTGTATTCTCCTCCCCTTGTTCGGAATTGATATCAATGGTGTTGAGAAAATTGGTCAAGGCGGTGTCGTGTGGGTCTGTCAGCGTGTGAGGGAGCCCCAGAACGGCCTCCCGGATCAAATCCCATCCCTCCTCAATGCCCTCATCCTCGAGCAGGGCCGCAAAATAGGGATTGGCCTCGAATCTTTCCTTCATCCCCCCCATATCATCGACCCAAAGCGCCGTCCATGCAGAGGCCGGAATGAGCTCCTCGATTTGTATTGCCGGACCCTCCTCATCTGCCAGGACCACTCCCTGCCCCAGCAACATGATTCCCAGGAGGACTCCCCCGCTCTGAATTGATCCCTTGAATTTCATCCTCATTCCCTTTCGAAATGGACTAAATGCACGAACTTTCCGGATCCTGCCATTGTTTTCGCCGAAAGTGAAGCAGCAGGCGGGGAACCGCGCAAGCGGAGAGTCAAAAAAAATCAAGCCCACTCACCCCGCACACACGATGGCCAGAGTTCACTCTCTTTTCAAGAGCAGTACTCTGATGCACTCATCGGGCGTGCGTCGGCCCAGCGAACGCCTGCCGTTTCGATCTCGTATATGATTTTGCTATTCATCCAAAGACCTTCGAAACCCGCGCGGAATCTCCCAACGCGTGATCGTTTGCCAATCATCCTCGGTTTCCTCTTGGACTTCAATATCGTGTCCGCTCGCATGGATAATACGGCGTTCATTGTAAGAGGTAACATTTACTCGTATATTACGCCCTGAGACAGTAAACTCCGTGAATGGTTCGGCGACATGGACGGGACTATGAGGGTCCGGTCGACTATACACATCCCGTATCGGCCAATTTCTGGGTTTGCCTTGCTCTATATAGTAGTCATCAGTTCGAGGCTCCAATTCCCCCCAATCCCAATAATAAGTGTAGAAATTAACGTTCGTGCGTGGCATGATTTCTCTATGAGGGTCGGCATCTTCTCTATACATCACATCAAAACGACTTCCTCCGGAGTTGCCTGGGGTGCTGTGAAACTCTACATTCTTAAAGATTTGTACTCGAATACCCTCTTGAGAAATATGCAGAGCATATAGATCGTGCCGAATATACTTGAGATCAATAAAGAGCAACGGACCTCGAAGAATCCCACGCATGAACCAACCAAGTGGTGAATAGGAGATGCTGCGAGTGGTTTCATGGAAAAAAATGTATGCCTCTTCATCGTTCCTGGAGACGACCACAGTGTCGGAGTGATCAGAATAGTACCATGTTCGAACGGTGAGACCATACCAAATACCGAGTATGACACCCGTGAGGGCTATCAATATACTCACCAAGACCTTATGTCGCTTTTTCACGATTCAGTTTCCTGGGTTCGGTATTGGCGGATACTCCTGCTGTATTTCCCCAAGTCCGCATGTGGAGGATTGGTTGGTTTGCTCCGCCGCAATGGATCCGGTCCGGGCGCTGCTCCTAATACATTAACCACTGGTCGCCGCTGTCACCCTGGCCGAAGTCGAGGATGACGGTGGCGGACTGGCCTGCGGTGGCCTCGTGGAGGACCTCCTCCTCCGCGGAAAGAATGTGGCCCTGCCAGCCGTTGAAGTTTGAGCCGTCCGCGGGCACCGCGCGCAGTTCAATGGGGGAGCCATCAAAGAAGTACCCCGACCAGGGGAGGTCCACCACGCGGCCGCGGATTTCGAGCTGCCCTGAACCGTCCCCGGTGGCGACGAAGGTGATCTCCCGGTTCCCTGCGAGGGAAAATTCGCTGGCGGTGATCGCCCTTACAGTGGCCCCACGGTTGCGCAGGAAGTTGCGCAGGTTCTCCACCGCCGTGTTCCAATCGTTGACGAGGGTGGTGGAATTGACCGGCGTGATACCCGCCCAGCGCACGGCCTCGCGGGTGACCTCGCTTCGGATCCTATCAATATAGACATTGAATTGGTCGATCGCCTTGTCGGGAACCATTTGGAAGTTCATGACATTTTCAAGGGCGATGATGAAATCCCGCCGGCCCTGGGGATGGCGGAGGATGCCGTTGATGTCGCGGTCGCGTCCGTTGTCGAAGCGGTTGCCATCGAAGATGTTGCTCAGGGGGGCAATGACGCCATTGTGGCCGGGGCTGAGGTGGAAGTTGTCCCCCCGCGCCCAGCGGATGGTGTTGCTCGTCCAGCCGTTTGGCCGAAGCCCCAGCGCCCATTCCGAGTCCCAGCAGTGGAAAATCCACTTTGCATCATCGCGGGTGCGGTGGCGCGTGGCGATCCAGTTGTTGTGGGGCCAGTCCTCGTTTTGTACATACACATTGAGGGCAAAGTAATCCATGAAGTTCTGGTAGTCGAAGCGCTCCTTGAATTCCTCGAAGTAGGGATCTGTGGCGAGATCCCCGTTGGCGTGCCACTCCAGAAGCTCCTCCCAGGCCTCCATGTCCCCGTTGTTTGCCTCGGTGAAGTAGCGCTGGGTGGAATTCCAGCCCCCCTTGACCACGTCGTAATCATCGTTGCCGGGGAAGGTGCGGTCCAGCTGGTCGGCAGTGACCCGCTCCAGGGCATTGTATAGACCCCAGTATTCCCCGTTGAGGTAAAGCGCCACGAAGAAGCCGTCGACGGCCATGTACCCCTGTTCGCGGTACCAGTCGCGAATGATCTCATCGCGAACGTAGGTGACTTCCCGGCGCTGGTTGGCAACGGTCACCTGGAAGGCATCGTTCCCCCCGGCACGAAGGACCAGCTGGCTGATGTTTTCCACCGGCGAACGCTCCAGCCAGGGAAGATCCCATTCCGTCTGGCCGTAGTCATTCCGCAGGTATAGACGGAAGGATTTCTTCGGCGCCGTTCGTGAGAAGCCGCCGTGGATGCGAATCCCGGCGTCCACGTTGCGGACTACGGAGCCGTCCGGCGAAGCGATCGACACGTGGACCTCCCGTTCCCATTCCCGGCCCCGCTCATTGAAGTTCACGTAAATCCCCCTAGACGAATCATACAGGTCATTCTGATCGATGACAATGTTGAGAATGGGAAGTTCCCGGTCGGTGATGCTGGAGAAAAAGTACGATGCCGAGGTGGCCCTGCTTGGTTCGAGCCCATCCTGATACGCCCGGGCGCGGAGACTCGTCGTTCCCGTGATCTCAATGGGCCCTGTGTAGAGCGTCGACGAGGGGGAGGGATGGGAGCCGTCCAGTGTATAGCGGATTTCCCCGGCGTCCGGGGCACTGATGGAGACGCTGAAGTTCTCGGTGTAGAGACCCGACTCATGGGAGAAAACGGGCGGGTCGGCCTGTTCCTCCAGGATGTTGGGGCCACCGGGGGTGGGGCGCACCGTTCGCACGAAATCGCCGGTAATGTTGGGAATTCGAGCCAGGGAGACATCCGTTTCAAGGTCCGTCCAGGAGATGGAATCGAGGATCGTCTCCGTGGCGGGGTCGTATAGAACGGCATCCTCTCCCGAGGCGCTCAAAGCAAAGCTCGTGTGGATCGCTTCGCCCACAAAGTCCTCATTGTCACACCACACAACGAGATACTGATTGGGGCCGATCGTTGTCCCCGGGGGGAAGAACCACTTGGTGGGGTTGTTAATACGGTCGGAGAAGGCCAGGCCGGACAAATCGGCGACGTCCGGCCCGATATTGTAAAACTCCACCCAATCCGCTGCCACGCCAAAATCGGGATCGACGATGGTGTGTGTGTTGGAGGCCATGACCTCATTGATGATCACCTGAAAGTCCCCCGCCACGCCGACGGTGAACTCCACGGGATCGCTCGTAATGATGTCGCCATGTTCCGTCTCCACGACGAACGTATAGACAATGTGGCGTCCATCCGGCTGGGCGGGAAGGAAGGCCCGGTATTCCCCCTCCGAGACCTCCACGGCCGCCGCCATGCCCGGCGCCGGAAGATCGGGGGTTTCCCATTCCACATGAATGGAACTGATCGGAACCACCCCGCTGATGCTTGCCAGGAGCTCAATGGGCGTCTGGGCCGTCGGGTAAAGGGGCACATGACGGACATTGCCCACCTCCACCGGATCCACCGGGTGAAACAACACCGCGTCGGCGATATAGACACCGGCGCCGCCGGAATTCCTCAGAAGGACGAACCCCGCCGTTCCCGCCGTAAACCGGTGGACCCCAAGGGAGGCGCGGCCAAGATTCCCCCCGAAGACCCCTGATTGGTCCACCTCGCGGGTGCTCACCCCATTGGCATGTCCCACCTCATAAATCGCCCGGGTGGTGCGATCGGTCGCCATGCGAAAAACCGCCTCCACCTCATAGAACCCCCCGGCGGGAAAATCGGGCCTCCAGGTCGCCGTTGCGGGGCCGTTCATATCCCGCGTAAACCGGTAGAGGGTGCCGTTATACCCCGAGGCCTGATTCGTGGTCGTCGTCCAGGATCCGGTCTCCGTATACGTGGGGGGTCCGTCGCTGTCATCGACGACAATAATGTCCTGCGCCTGTGCGAAAGCGATGGGAACAAGGAACGCACCTGCAACGACCAAAGCCTTGAAAACAGAGAACTTATCCACCTCGGCACCCCCCTTGGGAACTTGGTACTTGGCCCACGGTGGCCATGGTGAAACGCGCCTGTGTCGGAATCAACTGCAAAAAAGCGGCAATGCGGCTTGACGACTGGCGGGCCTTCGATTTAATTTCACCCCACATCGGTTGGAGATGTGCGTTTCCACCCGATGCCCCAGCAACCGCGTGGGGGCGACAGGTTTCGACGAGGAGTCTAGAGATCTGGGCTGCAGGCCGGGCAGGTTACGTTCATCCCGTTAAACTGGCGTGACAGGCAACCTTTATAACTGCCGAAGATAAATACGCACTCGATGCT
>JAFIGB010000458.1 GCA_020831705.1 Candidatus Sumerlaeia bacterium
GCCAACAAAGGGCTTCCAAGAACTGTGGATCTGTCGTCCTACCTCCAGATCGTCGTCTTTACATTACCGATCGTTCTTTTCTACCTCTCCGGTCACGAGGCGGCCCACGCGCTCACAGCCTATTGGGGGGGTGACAGCACGTCTGCCTTCAAGGGGCGTATCACCCTCAATCCGATTTCCCATATAGACCCGGTGGGGACGATCCTGATTCCCCTGTTTGCCCCTCTGTTTGGGATTCCTCTCATTGGCTGGGCCAAGCCGGTCCCGGTCAACTCCATGAATTATCGCCGGGGGGATGGTTATGATGTGGTGGTGGCAATGGCGGGGCCGTTTTCCAACCTCCTGATTGCCCTTTTCACCGTGGCGATTTTCCAGGTGTTCTTTCTCTGTTATTCCCTGGGTTGGATCGGTGATCAAAAGGTCTTTGAACTCGGGCGCACGTTCTTCTTCTGGATGGTGCACATCAATATCCTGCTGATGTTCTTCAACCTGATACCCGTTCCTCCTCTGGACGGTTCGTGGCTCGTTTGGCACTTTTTTGCGAAAAACAACCCTGTCGCCCGGGAGATCTTCGAACGTGTCCGTGGTTTCGGCATGATCATCCTCCTCCTGTTGCTTTGGACGGGGGTGATCGGCATTTACTTCGGGTTTGTCGTTCAGCCCATCAGCCAGATTTTCTTCGACATGGCGATATTGCCACTCCGAATGGCACCCTAAGAAAGGTATTCGATCCCTTGAGTTCCACTACCACCCGCAAGACCCTCCTCTCTGGAAGCCGCCCCACCGGACGGCAGCACCTCGGAAACTACGTTGGGGCGCTTGCCCAGTGGATTCCCATGCAGGACGACCATGATTGTTTCTTCATGATCGCCGACTGGCATGCGCTGACGAATAACTACAATGACACGAGTTCCCTGCCGGAGAACATCCAGTATCAGGTTCTCGATTGGATGGCGGTGGGACTCGATCCCGAGCGCGCGACGATTTTTGTCCAGTCGGCCGTGAAGGAACATGCCGAATTGTCGCTCCTCCTTGGTATGTTCACCCCTCTTGGTCTGGCGGAACGATGCACTAGTTGGAAGGATCTCGTCATTGAGCAGGGCCTGGAGGAAATGAGAACGTATGGATTCCTCGGTTACCCGGTGCTCCAGTCGGCGGATATTTTGATGTACCAGGCCCATGTGGTGCCCGTTGGCAAGGACCAGGTGGAGCACATCGAAAAGTGCCAGGACCTGGCGCAGAAGGTGAACGTTCGCTACGGCGAGGTTTTCCGCATTCCCCAGTGGAAGTTGAGCCATGCACCTGTTTTGCTCGGAAATGATGGACGGAAGATGTCGAAATCCTATAACAACTGCATTTATATTTCCGAATCATCGGAGGAGATGTGGGACAAGATCCGGGTGATGGTGACCGATCCGGCCCGCATTCGGAAAACAGATCCGGGCAATCCGGAGAAGTGTTCCGTCTGGGATTACCACAAGGTTTTTACCGATGATTCCCGCCACGGCGAGATCGTGGAAAACTGCACCACCGCCGGTTGGGGTTGCATGCAGTGCAAAAAGGTTCTTTTCGAGGCTATTGATGCCCATTTTGCTCCCGCCCGCGAGCGGAGGGCGGCCCATGAAAAGCAGCCGGGCCTTTGGAAGGACGTTCTGATGGAGGGAAATCGCAAGGCACGGGAGCGGGCGCAGGCAACAATGTCGGTCGTTCGTGAGAAACTTCACCTTTACCCCAGCAATGGGAGTGAATAACCCTCCCTCAACTCCAGTTCCGGGTGCGGTACGGAAGTATATCCAACTGTAGGGCCTACTTTTGGACGAGACGACACCGACATTTTATGTGGCCGTTGAAGGACGCCTCCTGGCGGATGGTGTCATTGATCCCCTTGCCGTTGGCGGGATTTATGACCTGGCAATCTGCGCCTTTTACCATCAATTGTTTGCCACCTTCTCCCCCAAGCCCCGTGTCTCACGCCTCGGCAATTCCCTGTATCGGATCCGTGGGAAGGTTCGTGCGAAGGGGGAACGGGCCTGGGTGATGAATGCGGGTGTTCCGATTTTATGCAATGGCGAGCTGCCCTCCTGCTTTGCCCCGAGAAAATGGGTGGAGGGTGTCTTTACGCTGACACTCGAGGGCCAGGGCGGATGCGGCCCCTTCCGGGAGGTTGCCGGTTGCGAGAAGATGCACCATCGGTGGCGGGTGCTGTCGATCTATCGCGATGACGCCTTCTGGCAGGCAATCCGGCGCGAGGGGGATTCGGATGTTCCCCTCTCCGGTCAGGTGATTCGTGCCCTCCGTTACTTTGAAAAGCTGGGAAATGAAACCCACTGGTCGCGGGAAAAGGCAATTGGCTCCGAATGCGACCCAGCGGCCCATTACCTCCTGGTTCTCGAAGCAATGGGCGAGGACCATCCCGCGCTGATCTGACTGCTCAGGACTCGGGAAGAACGATGCGGTCCCCAACCGGGCGTACGCCGGCCCCTTCACTCAATTCCTCCAGAACACCTGAAAGATGTGTCAGTATCCGGTTCCCGAGCCGCGACGCTCCGTATAGACGGGCTGTTGCGGTGAGAAGGGCATCGGGTGTCATGGCGCCGTTGTCGGCAAGGAGCATCTGCATGGCGATGGAAAGTTCGGCGGGGGGGACGTGGATGAGCTGCCTGGGAGGGCGGGAATCCTCGTCGTTTGGCCGTACCGCAGGAAGGACGTCGCGGGGAATGAGGAAATCATCCACCAGGTCGAAGTCCCCGGTGAGCCATGCCGCCGCGCGATGTATATCGGTGCGGATGGCCGATGTGGCACGCTCCAGAATGCCGAAGTCCCGGAGCAACTGGATGGCCCGCTCGAGGTGAATGCCCTCCTCGGCAGTGGCGAGGGCCCCGAGCATGCCCGCCCAGTTGTTGGCTGGTTTTCTATACTTTTGAATGACGTCCGGGGTCGCCGCGCGAAAGGGCGTCGCCCACCGTGGGAGGGCTGCAACCTCCTCGTGGATTTCCTCCTCCGACCGCTGATGGATGGAGATTTCCACCGTGGGTTGTTCCTGCTCCCGGGGAGGTTCCGGCTTGTCGTGCTCCGCAATGGCGCTTTCGATGGCATGGAGGAGGCGCTTCTCCTCCCGGCTTCTGTTGGCGACCCATTCCGGCCCCCAAATTCGGTGGATGTGCCACCCGTAGTTGTTTTCGAGGATGGATTGGCGGAGGCGGTCGCGGTCGCGGGCGGTTGCAGAGGAATGGTAGGTGGCGCCGTCGCATTCCACGCCAAGAACGAAGGAGCCGGGACGCGAGGGGTGCCGCACCCCGATGTCTATACGGAAGGAGCTGCATCCCACCTGGCTGTCGACCGTGAAGCCCTTTTCCCGGAGGAAGGCGATGACGCTTTCCTCAAGGGGTGATTCCGCCTCGCCCGCACCGCGCGCTTCCATTTCGAGGACCCGTTCGCCGCGCTCCGCATAATCGAGATATTTCTGGAGGTGAAGGACGCCGGCGCGCTTTGTGCCGCTGGTGTCTATATCCGCCGCACGGATGCTGGAGACAATAATGACCTGCTCGCGGGCACGGGTCACCGCCACATTGAGGCGGCGCTCCCCGCCGTTGCTGTTGAGCGGGCCGAAGTTGTTGGTCATCCGACCATCCCGGTCCTGTCCATAACAGATGCTGAAAAGAATGATGTCCCGCTCGTCGCCCTGGACATTCTCGAGGTTCTTGACAAAGAGTGCCTCGCCACCGCGCTCCCCATCCTGGAGTTCCGCCAGCCCCGGTATTTCCTTCGTGCGAAGTTCGATCATGTCCAGAATGGCATTTGCCTGCTGGAGATTGAAGGCCACGACACCAATGGAGCGGCTTGTTCCATGGCGCTTCCAGATATCGACGATGAGGTCGACCACCCGGGTTGCCTCGGCCTTGTTGGTGCGGGAGCGGCCGCGGTCGTATATCCCGTCACTGACATGCTCGAAGCGAATACCAAGGGTGTCGCATTCAGCGATGCAGTTGGGAAAGGTGATAAGGCGGTAATCATAAAAGCCGTGGTTCGAGTAGGTAATGAGGGACTCATGGCGACTGCGGTAATGCCATCGCAATGTCGTCTCGGGCATGTTGGTGGATAGACAGGCGTCGAGAACCGATTCGTAGTCGGGAATGTCGTTGTCCTCGTCGTACTCGTCGCTCCCCTCGAAGAGGCCCCCACTGAAGAAATCGGTGGGAGGAAGCTGTTTGCTGTCACCGCAGACGACCACCTGTTTCGCACGCATAATGGCGGCGATGGCGTCGTGGGTGCGGATCTGCGACGCCTCGTCGAAGACAAGGAGATCGAAGGTGATTGAGGAGTCCTTGAGGAACTGGCTGACGCTGAGGGGCGACATGAGGAGGCACGGCTTCAAGCGCTGAATGAGCGTGGGGAGGTTTTCAAAGAGCTTGCGCAATGGCATGTGGCGACGCTTCTTCGCCGCCTCCTGGCGCAGGATTGCCACCTCGCCGCCGGGAGCACCCCCGCTCGGTGGTTCATGGCCCCTGATGTCGATGACGCGATGGGGACCAAGGTGGAGGATGCGCCTGTCCAGCTCGCGAAATTCATCGATCAGTCGCTGGTGTTCATCCTGGCGAAAGCGTGCGAGGATTGGTTCCTCCGAATAGACATGATCCAGCCATCCCTGAAGGAGGGTGCGCGTGACGGCGCGGGGAAAGGTTTCCTCTGTATATCCGGGGAGCATGAGGGCGTCGATGGTTCCCAGCAGGCAGACTTCCCGAATTTCTTCCCGGGCGAAGGCGATGTCGGCCAGGTCGCGAAGGCAGATCGTGTTTTGTCGCAGGTGGTTGATCCAGGTGGAGAGCGAGTCCCACGGCTGCATTTCAGGAGACCCGCCGTTGACGGTGCGGTTCGCCTCGTCGAAATGCTCCATCACCGCCCTGATTCCCTTCAGAAGTGCCTCCAGATTTTGAACGGATGGCGCCAGGGGGATGATCTTGGGGGACTCCCTTGCTATGAGGGGGATTTCCTTCCGTGTTGCAGGCCCACCGGGGGACTCAAGGAGGGTGTCGAGGTACTCGATGGCTGCACCGATCCGCTCCCAGTTTGATTCCGTTCCCTGCCAGTGATCGCCAAAATAATCGGCTCCCTGCTTTTGTATATCCGCCATTCCGTCCCGGGCCTGGATCCAGTCCTCGCGGGCTTCGATGGCCTTGGCCAGTGCGGCAAGGTTGTTGTTTTCCATCGCCCCTTCGAAGGGGGAAAGAAGGTCGATCAGGCGACTTGCAAGGGTGGACAGGTGGTTTGTATATTCAAGGAGTTCCCTGATCGGCGTATTGACAATCTCCGCACCGCCCTGTTTCAGGGAGCCATTTCTGTTGAATCCGCACTTCCGGAAATGATCGGTGAAATGGGAGTTGGCCTGCTCCAGCGCCTCACCAGTCCTTGCCGCATCGGGGGGAATGAGGCCGCCGCAACAGAGCAATCCCTTCGTCTTCTCGGGAAGGGGTCGGTCGGGGAGGAGGGAAAAGAGGGATCGTGCCAGGGCGAGGGCGTCGCGAACCTGCTGTATATCTGTTTCGTGGCCCCTTGCGAAGGAGCCGAAGAGTCGGCGGTCCTCCTCCATGCCCCCCTGCACCAGCGCCATGGCGTGGTGGACTTCACAGGCGAAGTTGATCGTCTCCTCAAGCGACCTTCCCTGGAGCCCGCCCTTGAGTCTTCCCAGGATGGAATTCTTCAGGGTGTGATATCCCGGCATCAGGATGCGAAGGAAGCCCTTGTAACTGGTGCGCATTTTCTCCAGCATGGCCGGGAGGTCCAGTTCCAGGATGGATGGTTCGGCCATTTCAAGAAGCTGGTTGTATAGAAGTCTTGCATTTTCCCAGGTAGACATCCGTGCTCGGAGTCTGTCCTCCGCTTCGACGAGCTTTCCAGGATCCAGAAATGCCGGGTCCAGAATGGAGCGATCCTTTGCGATGCCGTGGAGGCTGCCAAGGACGTCCAGTCGGCCGGGGGTTGCAGGGGTTTCCTTGAGCCCCCATTCGGCGGTGAAGGCCTCCTCCGCCTGAAGGGTGCGTTCTGCGGCCTCGACAAGGGACTGGAGCCGTGCGGGAAGCGACCGCAGGGATTCCCAATCCTCCGGGGGGGAGCCGGCGTGATTCATCGCCTCCCCCAGTTCGGTCAATGCCGTGGCCAGCTCATTGGCGCCCGGGTGAGGATCCTCCATGGATGCCTGCAGTACAGATGTATAGACGTGGGCGGCCTGCTCCATGCGGCGCGAGAGATCCCTTGCCGTTTCAAAGGCGCGGCGAACATCCTCCAGCGGTGCGCTGTGATAGTTTGCATGGACACCCGGTGATGTTTCAAGGAGCCGTCCCCGGTCGATCAATGCAGCCAGCCCGGAAAGCGTGATCGGGGTGTCCCTGCCAAGTTCCCCCGCCAGATCGGTGGCGATGGAGAGGGTCGCGTTCAGGCGTGACTGAAGGTCATCCAACTCCCTTTCCCGCGCGGCCTGAACCTGGCTGGACCACTGGACCGGCTTGGCGCCATACCACGGAAAATCCTCACCCGCCCGCACCGCCGGCCATCGCCGTGTAATACGCGCCACCGCATCCTGGATGACGATCCACGAACGTGGTGTCAGGGCTTCCATGGATTCCGAATCGGGGATCGGAACGAAGGGCGCGTCATGGAGCATGGCCAGTTCCGAAAGTATCTGGTGGACACTCCTGCGGAAGGGTTCCCGCTGAAGATGCAGCTGACGTACATACCCATTGAGCCGGTCCCGCCGTTCCCGCAGGCGCTCCAGTTCGTCGGGTGAAAGCGAGGTGCCCGGTTCCAGTTTCAGGTTCATCGAGTCCCTGAGTTGATGGACGACCTCGCGCTTGTTTGCCTTGTGGCTGTGTAGTTCCAGACAGAACGGACCGAGCTGTGTTTGTTCCAGCCGCCGATGGACCACGTCCAGCGCGGCCATTTTCTCCGACACGAAGAGCACCGATTTTCCGTCCGCGATGGCCTGGGAGACAATGTTCGTGATGGTCTGGGATTTACCCGTTCCGGGCGGCCCCTGAAGAACGACCGATGCGCCACGGCGCACCGCCTCCAGGCATCCAAACTGACTGCTGTCCGAGTCAAGAACGTGATAGACATCAGCGGGATCAACAATCTGGTCGAGTTGCTTTTCATTGGGCACCGAACCCGAGTGGTCAACGGCGTTGTGTTCCCCGGCAAGGGCACGAACCAGCGGGCAATTCATCACCGTCTCACGATTGTCCCGCAGGTCGGCATACATCACCAGCTTGTGGAAGGTGAACAGGCCAAGCCAGGCCTCCTCGGTGACCCGCCAGTCGGGGCGATTGGCGATGACATCCCGGATGGTCTCAAAGTAACCGCGACAAAGATCACCCCCCTCGGCGCGGTCCACTTCATCGGCGGAGGGAAGCTCGGGAATGGCAAGGTTGAAGTCATTCTCCATCTTCCGCTGGAGAGCCGGATTGATGGATATCTCCTCCTCCCCGGCGGGCATGAGGATGAACGGATCGTTGATCGAGTCACGAACCAGCACGACGGGGAAAAGCAGAAGCGGGGAACGCTGGATATCCCCGTCATCAGTTTCCCGCCATTCCAGCATTCCCGCGGTCATGTATAGAACATGGACGCCCCGCTCGCTGAGTTCCAGGTCGGCCCGGCGCTTGAGATTGGTGAGAAATTTTCGGAAGGTGGTCTCGGATTGATCCTCCAGGAAGATCGTCCCCTGGCCGCGCCTTCTCCCTTTTGGCGGCGGGGTCCTGGAGGTCTCCAACCTGATGCTGACCTGTTCCCGGGGACCACCGAACAGGTCGGCGCCGGGTTCGGCCTCGTCATCTCCGGATTCCTGAAAATCGAGATGCCATCCGATGCCATCCGCATCGAGGTCGTCGACGGCGGTGTATAGATCAGGGGAGGCAAGGCGGCGGTAACTGTTCCCCGGCTTGGAAAAGTGGAGGAGACGGTTCCTCCGGGTGAGGTCCATCAGGTCCGACCGCCATTTGTCAATCATTGCATCCAGATCGATTGTCATTCCGTCAGCCTCCGGGGTGAGGGCATCCATTTAATCCGGGAACAGATACTTTTTCCCGCAAGGCGGGTCAATCGGTTGTCACGGCCAGGGAGACACGGCGGCCCGAAAGGTCGGTGGCAAACACCGATGGAAGCGCACCATGTTTCCCCGCGGGCGGATTTGTCCGGGGTGATTCATCCGGTGTTTTCCGGCACCAATGGGCGGCGACCCGGTGACATTCGTCATCCCGCGCCGGGTTCGTATCAACAGTCATGATGTCGATGAGGTTGACATGGTCATCGCCCGGGTCGACTCCGAGTTGTCGGCAAAAATTCGCATCGGGGGTGTAGTTGCACACCTCCATGGAGTTGTCCCGAAGGACTGCCCGGCCGGAGAGGGGAGGGATGGGATCCTCGTCGGACCGAAGGGCCCGGTAGGGAATGGAGCCGGAAAGAAGGCGCCTTCTGATTTGGTGGATTGCCTGGGAGGAGGCGTCCGAAACGGTCCATTTCCTGCCAAGATTTTGTGCGGACACCGCCGTCGTTCCCGAGCCGGCAAAAAAGTCGCCCACCGAGTCGCCCGGATTTGTATAGACGGATATCAGGCGCTCCAGGAGGAGGAGTGGTTTCTGTGTCGGATACCCGGTGCGTTCCCCGGCGGCGGACTGGATGGACTGAATGTCCGTCCAGACATCCGGACAGGCCTTCCCCTCGTCGAGGTAGTAGCGGTATTTTTTCTTTTTCCCCGTCCCCCATTTTTCGACGTATTCACGCCCATCCCCGTCGACACCCATGGTGCCCCCGTAATTTTTGCCCCGCTTGTCGTGGGCGTGGGGGGTGAAGGGGAGGCGTGCGGCTGCCGTATTGAAGGGGGCATCTCTTCCCTTGATATACACGAGGATCGTGTCGTGTTTGCACGGGAATCGGTTGCTGGGGGCGCTTCCCTGGGCGTAGTTCCAGATGATTTCGTTGCGGAATCGATCCCTGCCGAAAATTTCGTCGAGGAGGGCACGAAGGTAGCCGATCATGCGCTGGTCGGCATGGAGGCAAACCACGCCGGTGTCCGCCAGTAGATCCCGCATCATGACAAGGCGGGGGAGAATCATTGAAAGGTAGGTGGCTTCATCCCGGTTCCAATGGTCCTCGTAGGCATCAAGCTGGATGGGGACAACCTGGCCGCTGGGAAGTTTGATCCGGGATTTCTGTCGAAAGTTCCTTCCCACAAAGAAGGGCGGGTCGGCGTAGATCAGTTGAAACCGTTCCCCCCGCCTCCAGAGGTGGCTCATCACATGGAGGTTGTCGCCCTGATAGACAGATCCGGTGGGCCGGGATTCGGAAAAGGACTCCGCAACGTGAAAGCCCGGCCTCGTGGACGCACGAGCATCCTCCAGGGCGGCCATCGACTCGTCGCGGCCATTCCAATCCAGACGGGGAAGTTCCCCCCTCGAACTTGCACCCATGTTGCAATCTCTCCTTGCGCGGTCACCCGTGGTGGCGGAAACAACACCCCGAGGTGATTGATGGCCGGCATACTTGACAAACTACTCGACCTTGAAAAGACCCCCACTGCCAGAAAGTATGGGAAGGAGGAATACGGGCTCGACCGCTTTGGTGCCTTCCTGGAGTCACTGGGAAGTCCCCAGCGCCACCTGCACTTCATCCATATTGCGGGCACGAAGGGGAAGGGGTCAACGGCTGCCTTTTGTGAATCGATTCTCCGGGCCGCCGGATTTCCCACCGCCCTTTACAGCAGTCCCCACCTGGAGCATTTCGGGGAGCGCTTTCGATTTAATGGATCACCATGGACATCCGGGGAATTCGAGTCGGCCCTGGAAGCCTTCTATACACGCCTCGACCCCGCCCAGCAACGAACCTTCGACGGCCCCCATGCCTACCGGACCGTCTTCGAAGTCCTGACGGCGCTTGCGTTGACCGCTTTTCTCGACTTTCAAAAGGAGCTCCAGCGAGCGTCCCCCTCCGGTCTTCCCCTCATTGTCTGCTGGGAGACCGGTCTTGGCGGCCGGTTGGATTGCACGAATGTGGTGGATCCCCTTGTTGCTGTCCTGACCGCCATCGGGCTCGACCATGTTGGAATCCTCGGCAATGACATCCGGGCCATTGCCGGTGAAAAGGCGGGCATCATCAAGAAGGGAAGGCCTGCGATTGTCTGTCGCCAGGAACCGGAAGCAATCGGGACCGTCATGGATGTCTTTCGAAACATCGCCGCGGAAAAGGGCGCCCCGGTTGTCCGTGCCTGGGAACACAACCCCTGCCGCATGGAGGGCGGGGATTGCGTCTATACAACGCCCGATGGAATCAATGGGCGCTCCACTCCCGGCCTTGCCGGGGAGTTCCAGGCGGGGAACATCGAGGGTGCCATTGCGGCATGTTGGTACACGGCGAAGCATTTCGGGGGGCGTCTTGACGAGGGTGCCATCCGCCAGGGACTTGCAGGGGTTTCCTGGCCCGGGCGGCTGGAAAGTCACCGCGATGCGGCAGGGAGGCTTCTCCTGCTGGATGGCGCCCATTGCCCCCTCAGTGCCCGTGCCCTTGGTGCTGCTGCCGGGAAAATTTGTGCCTCCCGTGTGGGGGAGGGCGTGACATTGCTTCTCGGAATGCAGGGCGACAAGGACCACGCCGGGTTTGTCAGTGCCCTGATTGACCAGCTTGGCCGTGAAAAGGTTCGGCGTCTTGTTCTCTATACAATTCCCGGCCCGAGGGGTGGATCGGCGGGGCGGATGGCAGCGGAAGTGGAGGGGCTTGGGTTGCCGGTAACCATCGTTGAGGAACCGGCTGCTGCGTTATTGGAATCCCTGCAGGAGCCGGGCATGGTCGTTTCGACGGGGACGCTATACACCATCGGGGAATTCCGGCGGATATTCCGGGAACGATTCTGCTGATCAGGCGGTTCTGCGGGTGAGATATTCAGCCATCGCCCGCAGCATGGCACCAAGCGCGGAGGGCAATTCCGCCGTTGCATCAAGACCTTCGCGCATCAATTCCTCGCACCGTTTTTCCCCCATTTCCATGATCCCATGGCGCTGGAAAAGGCCAATGACCTCCTCCACGTCCGCGGTGGTGGTTTTGTTGCGTTCCTTGTCGAGCAGGTCAAAAAGTCGGTTACGCTCGGACGCATCAGCCTGCTGGCAGAACGCCGCGACAAGGTAACTCCTCTTCCCTTCACGAATGTCGTTGCCGATATGCTCGCGCCCCTTGCCGGTCGTCAGGTCGATCAGGTCATCCTTAATTTGGAAAAGGGGTCCCATGGACCTTCCAAAGCGACGGAGGGCTCCCAAAACCCGATCATCGGCACCAGCAATGATGGCCGCACCGAGCATGGGGGCCGCCAGATAGGAACCGGTCTTGCGCTCCACCAGGCGGGTGTACTCCTCCATCGAAAACTCCCGCGATTCCCTGGCGGAAATATCCAGACATTGACCCCGGAAAAGATGCTCCATGGTTTCGGTGGCAAGCAGCAACAGGCGGCGCATCGTTTCGGCGTCATTTTGGGGATCTTCGGCAATGGCTTGAAAAACCCGGCCAAAGAGATAATCGCCGGTATTGATGCCATGGGCGAGGCCGTATTTCTCGTGGACGGCCGGTCTTCCCCGGCGCATGGAGTCGCCATCCTCGATGTCGTCATGAACCAGGGCGAAGTTGTGAAGCAATTCAATGGCGCAGGCAAAGGCGAGGGGACGTTCCGTTCCGATTCCCAGGGCCTCGCCGGTGAGCAGGCTGAGCACCGGGCGGATCCGTTTTCCCCGGACCTTGCGGTCCTCCACATCCAGCCCCATGGAATAAAGGGCGGCACCATGGAGATTCCCAAGGGGTTCGGGTACCTCCAATTGACGGAGGAGTTCCCTGTCAACCACCTCTCCAAGTTCCTCGATTCGTTCCGCCAATGTTTCCAGAATCATATTCGTCCTGCGAGCCCCCCAACGGAAAATAATCGCGGTTTTCGGTGAAAATCCCCGCGACCAAGAGAAGAGCGTGCGATGGAGCGTGCGGGCAAGCGGTAGATGCCCGCCACCGCCGGCCAACGAAGGTTCATGGAGGAAATCGGGTTGCACCCCGCCGGGGCGGCCCCTTTCCTTGCACAGTCGTCACACTCGCCCCCGGAGCAAAGGCACCGTACTACATGCATCCCCTTCACGACCTCCCCCCCGGCAACAACCCTCCCCTTGAAATAAACACCATCGTGGAGATCCCCAAGGGCTCGCGCAATAAATACGAATTGGACAAGGATACGGGCCTTTTCAAGCTCGACCGCACCCTCTATTCACCGATGATTTATCCGGGTGATTACGGCCTCGTTCCCCAGACCCATTACGACGATGGCGACCCCCTCGACGTCCTGATCCTCGGCAACGAACCGACCTTCACCGGCTGCATCGTGGAAGTCCGTCCCATTGGAATTTTCCGCATGCTCGACAAGGGGGATCACGACGACAAGATCCTCGCCGTCGCGGTCAATAACCCGTACTTTCGCAACTTCCACGATCTCATTGATGTTCCGCCCCATTTTCTCGATGAAGTGGCCCATTTCTTCAAGGTCTACAAGGACTTGGAAGGATCGAGAACGGAACCCCTCGGCTGGGAATCGGTGGAGATCGCCCGCAAAAGGATCATTCACTCCATTCGTTTGTACCGCGAAATGATGCACAAGAAGGGACTGGCCGAAAAGGCTGGTGGGAAGTAGGCCCCAGCCACGGGCTCCCAACCCGCACCCCCTTTTCCCCTTTCCATCCAACAATTTTCCGATCAGTCTAACCCGGGAACGCGACCCGTTCCCGGCGTCGAGACACTCCACGAGTGAGATTTCCATGATCGGAACCATCCTCAGACCCACCCTTCCACTCCTGCTGCTCCTTCCCCTCCTTTTGGGTGGTTGCTCCCGGCTGGGACTTCCCTTTTTCCAACCGTGTCACGACGGAACCGCCACAACGCTCCATGGGTTGTTTGCCGACGGTGCTGTTCTCCAGCGTGGGGTTGATCTCCCCGTGTGGGGATGGGATCGGCCGGGACGCCGGGTCGTCGTGACCCTCGATGGGGAGGTCCGCCGCGCCGTGACCGACCGGGAAGGCCGTTGGGAGGTCGTCTTCCCTCCAATGGAGGCAGGAGGTCCCCATGAACTCCTCGTCTCGGGAAGCACCGATATCCGACGCCACGACATTTTGATCGGCGAGGTTTGGCTGGCGTCGGGACAATCCAACATGGAATGGCCCATTGCAGAGACCGATGAGCGCGACGAGGCTCTGGAGGTGGCATCCCAAAATGAGTCCATCCGGATCTTCACCCTTCCCTATCGATCCTCCATGGCACCGGAGAAGGATGTGGAACCCCTCGAATGGATCACCGTTTCCCCGGAGAATGTGGAACAACTCGCCGCCGTGCCCTGGTGGTTTGCAAACAAGATCCAACCGGAAGTGAATGTCCCCGTGGGCATCATTGTCTCCAGTTGGGGAGGGACGATGATCCCCACCTGGGTCCCCAGGGAGCGCCTCCTTGAATATCCCGGCACAAGAATGATGGTGCTGGAGGCCGATCGCGAGGTGGAGGAATACAAGGTCGCCCTGGAACAATACCTCATCGACCGGGAGGCATGGCGGGAAAAAGCCATGGCGGTCGATCCCGGTAACAGGGGTGCCGAGGAGGGATGGCACCTTCCCGATCATGATCTGGCGGATTGGGGGACGATGGAACTGCCAACCTACTGGCAGGCCACGGGCCTTAATATCAACGGTGTGGTCTGGTTTCGCACCGATGTGGATTTACCGGCAGACTGGGCGGGTCATGAACTTGAGCTTCATCTTGGTGCCATCGACGACCTGGACACCACCTACCTCAACGGGGTGAAGGTGGGACAAACGGGAAGGGATACACCCGGTTTCTGGGCACACCCCCGCGTCTATCCAGTCGATGGGGAGCTCGTCCGGGAGGGGCCAAACACCATCGCCGTCCGTGTCTTTGACATCTTCGCAGCGGGAGGTTTCGCCGGGGATCCGGAGGAGATGATGATCCTGCGGGTGGACGATCGTGGCACCACCATCCCCCTTGCCGGTGAATGGCTATACAAGGTGGAGTATGCCTTTGAACCCTACACCGAGCCATCACCGGTGGCACCCAGGGAGCGGGCTCCCCATACCATTCCGGCCGGTGTCTATAATGGAATGATCGCCCCCCTCATTCCCTACTCCATTCGCGGTTTCCTCTGGTACCAGGGGGAATCCGACGGTGGCCATCCCCATCTATACGCCAACCTGTTCACCACCCTCGTCAATGACTGGCGTGGCCGGTGGGGGAGGGGCGACCTGCCGTTCTATTTTGTCCAGATTGCCCCATGGACTGCCAACCCGGTGGGAGTCCCCCTTTGGGCGCTCATCCGCGAGGCCCAGCTGGAGGCCTGGAAGGAACTGCCCAACTCCGGCATGGTGGTCATTACCGATGCGGGGGACCCGGTGGATATTCATCCCCGGCGCAAGCGGGTCGTGGGGGAGCGCCTTGCCCGATATGCCCTGCGTCATGAATACGGGACGGACATCGTCACCTCCGGCCCCATCTACCGGGTGCATCAGGTCGTTGGATCCGGGGTCCGGATTCACTTTGACCATGTCGCCGACGGCCTCTCACACGACGGAGATGATCTCACCGGATTTGAGCTTTCCGGCGTGAACCAGATATTTCACCCTGCCACCGCACGAATTGATGGGGACACACTGGTCCTTGAGTCCCCGGCGGTAACCGACCCCGTGGCCATTCGTTATGGGTGGGCAAATGTCCCGGAGGGCAATCTCGTCAACAGCGCCGGGCTTCCGGCATCCCCCTTCCGCACCGACAGGTGGTGACCGCATGGTGAAATCATCAGAGAATTTCGGGCCATCTGCTTTCTTCCTTGCCGTTGTTGCTTGTCCCCCCTCACATGATGCGGTTTGAGTCGCCTGAAGTGGAGTTCAACAGGCTCCAAGCGGGGAATACATGGCCAACCAGGGAGAAGGAAAACTCAAGCAGCGCAGGGCCGTTGTTATCGGGTCCGGACCCGGTGGGTTGGCTGCTGCCCTGGCCCTCGCCGCAAGGGGAGCGCGTGTACACCTCCTTGAGGAACGCCATGACATTGCCGCCGAAATGATGCCCATGGAGTTGGAGGGCTTCCGTTTCGAACCGTGGCCAATCTTCCTCAATGACCCCGAACCGCTGGTGGAACTTTTCGCCCTCAACGGTCATCGCATTTCTGACTTCCTGACCCTTCGCCGCGCCGATCCCCTTTGCCAGGTTTGGCTCGATGGGGAAACGCGGATCGACTGGCCCGCGGATCCCGAAAAGTTTCTCGGAAAAATGGAGGCCCTCGAAGGCCGTCCAGGTCGCTTGCGGCGTTATTTCAAGTGGGGCGAGCGCCTTGCCCGCGCCTCCCGTTCCCTCCACCGGGCCGAACCGGGCTGGGCAAACCACGCCAAGGCTTTCTGGTGTGGCCGCCATTGGATGCCGGGAATGCGCTTTTGGAACTGGAACGATGCAGCGGCCGTCTCCGCCATGGCGGGCAACAACGCCTCCCTTTGGCGAATGATCAACGCCCTCGGGGTCCTTTCAGGGGTCCCGCCCCGCTCCGGTTATGGGGAATTGGCGCGAACATTTCACGCCTGGACGCAAAACGGCGGATGGTTCATGGAGGGAGGCATGGAAGGCCTCACCCGGGCGCTGCTTCGCCTGGCGGAAATCAAGGGAATCCGTATCCACCGCGGCACCGACCTTTCCCGCATCGTTCTGCAAAACGGACGGGTGCGGCGCGTCGAGGCCGCCGGTCTTCGCCCCATGAGCGCCAGTATTGTCGTGGCCACCCAGCCCCTGAAGCGGCTTCTGGAGGCCTGTTACCCCAATCCGCTGGAAAACCCGGAGGGGAAAAAGCCCAGGGTTCGGGCCACCCACCATGAGTTGCCCCTGTTCCGGTGGGATGTCGTCTGCTCCAAGGTGCCCGTGGATTTGCCCGAGGTGACCCTTTTCCCGGCGCCGAACTGCGTTGAGGAAATGCGATTTCTCCACGACTGGAAACTTCCCGCCCCCAAACCGTCGATTCTGATCGTGCGAGCCAGGGCGAGCGGTGGTCCGGACCAGAAAAAGGACCGGTTGGCGTTCTCCATCTTTGTCCGCGTGCCTCCTTCATCGCCCCGCTTCCGTTGGTCGGAGCGGGTCGCTGCGGAATACCGCCAGCAGATCATTGGTTTTCTGGAGGAGCAGGGGTTTGGCAAGTGGCACGAGAATATTCATGCGGAATGGATCCAACACCCCCCCGCACTGGGGGAGTCCACGGAACCCGTCCGTGCCGCTTCCTGGACGGAGTTGATGGCCCTTCCCGACAACCGAACGGTGGAAGTTCCCGGCCTCTACCTCGCCGGGGCGAATTGTCGTCCGGGCGGAGGATTGGTGGGCGAACTTCTCTCCGGTTCCCTTGCCGCCCAACGAGCAGAAAACGACGCCACATAAGCGGGCAAATTGCTGAAAAATCAACCTTTGGATGCCTTTCGATCCCCAGTATTTTCCTGTTTTGGCCTATTTTCTTATTTGGGAAAATGGGCGTTTTTAGGAAAATTGGGGTTGCCAAGGGAGGGGTATGGCTTTCATGGTTTTCTTAAATCGCCTGTTTTCCTGCTTGGGAAAACAATGGGAAATAGGAAAATGTACTCAAAAGCCGATGCTTTCAGAAAATTCAAAAAAGGTGAGATCGCCTTCCCTCCCCTGAGCCTGAAGTTGGAAGATCTGTCGGTTCATGTAGGGGGATTTAAGGTGGATGCAATCATTTCAGCCCGGTGGGAAAGTCGTCTTTTGGCAACTTTCGCAATGGGCTACAAAGCAACTGGGACTCCCAAGGAAGTTCGGAGCGCCTTGGGGGAGGTCAGGAGATGGGGTCTGGGAAGCGATATGCAGCCACTTGTCATGGTTCCATACTTGAATGAGGAGCGATTGAAGGAATTCGAACAGGAAAAAATCAGCGCCATCGATCTTTGCGGGAATGGGGTCATCTTCGTCAGGCAGCGATTGATGGTCTATCGAACGGGCGGTGAAAATCAGTTCAAGTCCGACGCATCGATTAAGAACATTTACAGAAGGAAAACCTCCCTTGTTCCCCGGGTGTTCCTGTCCAGGCCCCGGTTCAGTGCTGTTAAGGATATACAGGACGAAGTGAATGGGAAGGACATGCTTGTGAAATCCCTGGTGGCAGGAAAGACAAGTCTCTCGACGGTGTCGAAGGCACTCAAGTCGATGGAGGAGGACCTGTTGATTCAACGTGATTCCGGCATCGGTTTGCTCCAACCAGAAAAGCTGTTGGATCTGCTTTCCGATAATTATGAGCCGCCAAGGATCACTGCTCGTACCAAGCTCAAGGTGCCGGTGGAAGGCTTCAGGCTTTTGGAGTTATTGAGGGAGGAGGCGTCACGCCTGTCCATGCCCTGGGTGGTTGCCGGGCTGTCCTCCGTGTCGCAGTACGCAGTCATGCAGCGAGGGGAAATGATGTCCGTGTATTGCCCGGAAATAATGGACCTCCTGCCCGCCCTGCAGGCAAGGGAGACGGATCGATTCCCGAACTTGGAGCTTGTCCAATGCGAGGATGAAAGGGTATACTTCGACCCGCTTGAAAAGGATGGATTTTATTGGGCAAGTGCAGTGCAAACCTACCTTGAACTGATGGCGGGCGACAAACGTGATCGCGAAACGGCACCGCAGGTGAAGTCTCACATTCTTCGCGAGTGTGAAAGGAAAGGGTGATGGACAAGCTGACTGAATTGCGAGCGGCGCTTCTGGATATATTGCAGGAAACAAGGGAGGGGGATCTTAGGATCATCGTGGGGGGTGGATATGGTATATATCTGAAGCGGGTGTCAACCATCACATCATTTGACCCACCCACTTTCATAACTGTGACCCACCCACCGTCATAAGTGTGACCCACCTTCTGGGGTCATTGGTGGGGGGTGGTGCCGGGGTTTGGTTGGGGTT
>JAFIGB010000459.1 GCA_020831705.1 Candidatus Sumerlaeia bacterium
GAGGTTCAATTGTTGAAGAATTTCCTCGATGATGCCCTCCTTGCCGAGTTTGGCGACGAGGCCCCTCCGAGTTACTGGGGAAATATTCCCAGAGACAGAATATATACCGTCGAAGGGATGGAAACCACCTTTCGATACGCCGGACTCGGTGGACGTGTATACGGCGCACTCAATCCGGAGGTTGCCCATCGATCCATCCACTTGGAATTTCCAAGCCCCATTCGCACTTCCGAGGAGCACCGCCCAAGATCCGCGAGGGTCCTCATTCAATTCATCACCTCGGTCAGGGATCACTTTCACCAGCAGGGCATCGACTGGGTTGATGCACCGGGTGGGGAGTTCCCGTTCGGAGGTGGAACGGGAATGGAAGCCCTCAGTGGCGAGAACACGGTGCGGGTTTCCCTTTCACCTTTCCAAATCAGCCGTACCCCGATCACCAACCGCCAGTTTGCGGAGTTCGCCAATGAGTCCCTGGGCAATGGAACGGCGATGCTTCAGTCATCCGCCCTTGTGTGTGCGGAAACCGACACCCCCATGTTTTTCCCCGGCCCCATGGCTTCCCACTCGGCCATTGTTATAGACGGCGAGGGAGGGTTGATGACCATCGCACCCCTTCACGATCATCCCGTGGTGAATGTGACCCATTTTGGTGCCACCGCATTTGCCATTCATCTTGGAGCCAGATTGCCCACCGAGGCGGAGTGGGAGTACGCCGCCAAATGGGATCCCTACAGCAACCGTGCCGTCTATTGGCGGGAAGCGGACGATATACATCATGAAAATCTGCCCGCGGGAAATTACATGCACTCCCCCCAGCGACAGGCGGGAATGGTTGTGGGGACAACAACCCCCGTCGGGTTCTTCCGGAATTCGGCGTCGCCGATCGGAGCACTGGATATGGCGGGCAATGTCTGGGAGTGGACCGCTGACTGGTTCGCCAATCTTCCGTCGACGGATGAAATATTGCAGGACCCCGAGGGCGCTGATGGAGGAACGATGAAGGTAACCCGGGGCGGTTCCTGGGATACGGAACCCATGACGATTCAGGCGACCTACCGCATGTCCAAGGCACCCCACGCCGCCCTGCCAACCCTCGGGTTCCGAATTGTCCGGGAGGCAGGGGAGTAGGTAGCCGTTGTTGCTTGGTTCGTCAGATGGTGGTGGACTACAAAATCAACTCGTCATGGGTACCGAGGCGGCTGAGGTGAACGTAGGCATCGGTGCCGAATCCCTCCAGGGAGATCAGCTGCAGGTCGCCGCCGAAATACCGTGCGTAGAGACGGGAAAGGGGGAGGCCGTAACCAAGCCCTGCCATGACGGCGTCCTCGCTGTATAGCATGCTGACTTCGGTGGGGACGGTGGAGTAGGCGTAGGTCCACACCCGGTCCATGGCGCTCCGCGGGATGCCCCCGCCGCGATCGGTGATCTTCATGGAAACATCCTCCTGACCACCGGCAATAATCACATGGACGGAGGGGAGTTTGTCCCCCTTACCGCGGTTATGTTCAATGGTCGCGCGGAAGCTGTTTTTGAAAAGTTCAAAAAAGATATGATGAAGGTGGGAGGGTATATACTTGAGGCGAAGGTTGAGCTTGCCATGGAAGCGGACTTCCGGCGGATCGCCGAAGGTCTGGCGGCAAAGTTGTGATGCCGCGGCAGCCGCTTCGACCGCCACCTCATAAGGTGATGTCATGGCATTGATAATGCCCACCCAGCCCTCACGGACATCGTGACTGGCAACGTGATGCCCCAGCAATACACGGATTCCAATGCGGGAAAGAAAAAAGCTGTCGAGGAAGTTTTGCGCCTCGTCGGTAATGGTGTCGATACCCTCGCGGTTCATGTACTCGCGAATACCACGGGCCATCACGGCGACCTGGTTCTTGTGACGATCCTTCACCTTCTCCACCGCATCGGTGAAGAGTTGTTCCTGCTCGGCATTTTCGGGGTAGGGGAGCGCCGTGATATCCTTGAAGGACTGCACATACCAGTCGCGGACGATCTTGACGTTGCGCACTTTGGCGAGGCCATTGGGAAACGCCTCCAACTCCTCCACTTTCTTGGCGAGACGAATACTCATCTCGCGGTGGAGAAACTGGGCAGCGCGTATGAAGGTACGCTCGTCGGCGTGGCGGGCGTATTCGTAAAGTTGTCGAAGGGAGACACTCGTTGTCGGCAAGCAGGCATATTGAGCGATCTCTTCGAGAACGTCCTTTGGAAGATCACTGGTAATCATGCGGTACACATCCGGAAGGATTCAAGACCCGTCGAAGTCAATTTCAACCGTCCTTGGTCAAAGTGTCGATCTGCCTGCCGTACCGTGACAAGGGAATCTCCTGAAATTTGGAGCGTCGATTTGATGGGTGCGATGAAAATACAATTGCCCGGGTGCGGACCTTCATGGCCGAAACCCGGGCAAATCATTGATTTGAAACAACTTGGATTAAATCAGCAGGCGTATTCTGCTTCGGTGAACCAAAGGGCCAATTCGCGCTTGGCGGAGTCGGCGGAGTCGCTTCCGTGCACCAGATTTTCGGTGACGACGGTGGCATAATCCCCGCGGATCGTCCCCGGGGCAGCGTCGGCCGGCTTGGTGGCACCCATCATTTTGCGGCAAAGGCTGATGGCATCGGGGCCGGCAACCGCCAGCGCCACGAGGGGCGAGCCCGTCATGAAGGCCTTGAGTTCGGGGTAAAAGGGCTTGGAGACGTGTTCGGCGTAATGCTTGTCGGCCAACTCGCTGCTCATGCGGATCAGCTTCATGGCGCGAATCGTAAGGCCCTTGCTCTCAAAGCGACTGACGATTTCCCCGATGAGCTTGCGGGAAACGGCATCGGGCTTGATGAGGATGAGGGTGGTTTCCATGGATGGATCAGGCTCCTGAATTTGGTTTGAATTCCCGGCGGCTTCGACTTCCGGAGGGAATCTTCACGCGGGGCGTTACAAGGCCCCCGTGGCCCTCCGGTGTCAACGCGGGAATGGAATCCCGCTGCTCATTCAGCGATGAGAAATGCCTCGGCGGCAAGGCCGGGACCGAAGGCAAGTCCCACCCAAGGGAGGGGAGCACCCCGCTTTTTGAGTTCCTCCAGGATATAGAGGATGGTCGGGGAGGACATATTCCCGTGGCGGTAGAGAACCTCCCAGGAGGGTTCCATCGCCTGATCGTCCAACTCCAGTGCTTCGGCAACGGCATCCAGAATGCGTGGCCCACCAGGATGCACGGCCCAGGAACCAATTCGGCCTCGATCCAGCCCGCACTTCTCCAGCCAATCATCCACCCACTGGCCAACGGAATCGCGAAGGATTCCCGGTACCTTGGGGGAAAGGTTCATGACAAAGCCGTTGGGACCGATGCGCCAACCCATCTGGTCGAGTGTATCGGGAATCAGTTGCCCTGCTGTGGAGAGAATATGGGGCGCAGGATGCCTTCCCTCCCCCGAGATCGCCAAGGACGCCGATCCGTCGGCGAAAAGTGCATTTGCCGTGACCAGTTCGCTGTTCCAGCCATATTGAAAATGGATGCTGCATATTTCGGTGGCGCAAAGGAGAACACGGGCACCGGGTATGGCGCCCGCAATCGATGCTGCCGCCCGCATCCCATTGATGGCACCATGACAACCCATGAAGCCGATGTGTAGACGTTCTATTGCGGGGGAAAGACCAACACCACGGATCACCGAATTCTCAAGGCCCGGTGATTGAAATCCCGTGCAGGTAACCATGACAAGATGGGTTGCCGTTTGTGGTTCCCAGCCTGCCTGGTTGAGGGCCTGCTTGATCGAATCAATGGCAAGGGGTGGGGCCTCCACTTGAAAACGCTCCATGCGCTCTTCAGTGGTGGGATTGTGTTCCGGTCGATAAAACGGTGGAAGTCCGTCCGCCTCGGGGAGGACGACACTCCTTGTGGGAATGCCCGTGCCTTTGTATATCGCCCGTAGAAGCCGTTCCTGTCTGGCATCGGTCGCGCACAAGGGAGACGCAAGGGATATGGCGTGATCCAGTGTGAGGGTTCGCACGCCTGGTGAAGTGCCGATCCCAACAATGGAGGCTCCATGGGGGGTGTATATCACGGATGCTCCAGATGGGGGCTGGCATCGATCATTCTTACCAACTCATCCAGATCTGAATCGGAAAGCATTTCCCCCAGTGATTCCCTTGCTTCCCTGGCCTGGGAATGAACCCGCCCGGCATCATTTCGCCAAAGCAGGTTGCGATCGTCCATGCCGACCAGTGTGTCCGCCAATTGGAGGGCACTGACGAGATGTTCGGTGGCTTGTTTTGCCAGTTCAGTATCACCGACTCGACGACTGTTGGCGAGAAGGACAATGGCCTTTGTTTTCCGGGCATACATTTCCCCCTGAATCACCATGGGGTTTCCGGAAAGTGCCGCGCTGGTGCGGCTGGCTTCGCCCAATGCATGACGTGCCTCTGTAAGGGCATTTTCAAAGTGCCCATTGTCGAGATACAACAGGGACAAATGGCGGTGGGATTCAGCCTTGAGGGTGAGCCATCCCGGCCCCTTCGGTCCCCCCGGTTCATTGGCGGTGGCAATGAGTCCCTCATGGAGGAGTTCCAAAAGTCCCAGCCATGTTGATTCAGCCAGGACATCGTTGTCCATGCGCTCATAACATTCACCGAGGCGGATACGGGCGCGGAACGCAATCTGGAGATGGCTGCTCCAGTTCCACTCCTCCATCGGGAGCAGGGTTCCGCCCCGTGTATAGTTCCCCCGTTCAAGAATGTTGATGGATCTTTCAAGGGAACGTCTGGCAACTTCGTAATTTCCACGGTGGTAATAGAGTTCGCCGAGCCAGAAGCTCGCCAGCCCAATCGTTCCCCACCAGATGTCCTTGTGAATGGTGGATCGAAAGTTACGATCCCGCCCAAGTTCGGAAATCGCCGTCAGTGTATTGAGAAGGATGATTTCCCTTTCGAAGAAGTCGTCCAGGTCATCCGCATATCGAAATTCAAGTTCATAGAGACGGATAAAGTCGTAATGTTCATTTCCTTCCCCGACCCCGGGAAGGGGATTGGCCAATTCGAAACCAATCATCGATTCCATTGCCCGAAGGAAATAGCGGCCGGCGGATTGTATATCACCCCGCTCGCCAATGAAGATGGCCCGCAGAACTTTCGAGTCAGCATAGAGGGTCATCGCATACGGGTGTGAGGGCGACTTTTCCCGCCATTCCTCGGCATAACTGGTATAGAAATCGATCGATTCGAGTGCCAGGTCCACATTGCCAAGACTTCTTTCAATCATGGCAATACGCATGTGGGTTTCAGCCTTTGCTTCCAGGATCAGCTCAAGGATCTCCGGGGATTGGGGCTGGACGGTATTCAGAAACGATAGAAAGTCATACGCGGCAGTTCGCAGGGTACCCAGCTGCTGGGCGGGTTCGAGCCGTTGATGGAGGTCCTCCATCATCGATTCGACCAGGTCCAGGGTGTCACGCTGGTAGGCAAGTGCCTCGTTGCGCTGATCGTCGAGGGCCTGGCGGTCGGCCATGAGGTTCTTCTGGTAGACAGCGAAGCTGGCGATGATGACGAAGACCAGGATCCACACCATCGAGATGGCCCAGAACCGGTGTCTATCACGCCGGGCAACATCGCGTTCAGCCTTGTCAACACGCTGCTCATAATCGAGCCGGACCCGTTCATCACGAATGGCCGTTGCCTGAATTCTGGCCAGGGCAAGATCACCTTGGGCAAGGCTCATCCTGCAAAAACGGGAATGTGCCTTGTCGAAGAGATAACCAAGGTGCTGGTTGTCCCTCCACAATGCTTGTGCCTTCCCAAGATCCATCAGGCACTGGCTGAATTTCTCGTAGCTGTCGGCTTCCTTTTCAATGCGAACACTGACGCTTTCCGTCAATGCAATGGATTCGCGCCGGTCGCTGTCACCGCGTTGGAATTTTCGCAGTTCCGCGAGGAATTCCGCGGCACTGGGAACCCGGTCCGCAGGATCAGGCGCCATGGCCCGCATCGCCAGTTCCACCAGCCCCTCTGGCATGGGTCTTCCGGGTGTCCTGACGGCGGGCTCAATGACCTCGCCAAGGTTCGCCCGCATGAAGGCCTCGCGGGCGGAATTGCCTCCATGGGGTGGCTTGAGGGTGAGGAGGAAATAGAGGGTCCCACCGAGTAGATAGATATCCGTCCACGGGCCGATGTTGTGCCCTGTTCGCTCTGTTTGTTCCGGCGCCATGAATGCCGGAGTACCCGCCGGGTTGGTGGCGTCAGCAGGGGTGGGAAGGAAATCCTGGGTGTTATAGCCCACCTCGCCAAGTCGCTCGTGGTCCATGACAACGGCGAGACCCCAGTCAGCCAGGAGCACCTCGCCAAATTCACCCACGATGACCTGCGAGGGCTTCAGGTCGCGATGGATCACACCCTTGGAATGGGCGAAGGCCACGGCCTGTGTCATCTGGATCAGGGTGACAAGATGCGTTTGGAGGAATTCCGCCGGGGGAAGTTTCTCCCCGTCATCCCTGAGGATTTCATCCCATGGCCTGCCCCGGATATACTTCATGGCGATCAGTGGGGAGCCATCCTCGGCCGTTCCCAGATCGTGGACGGGGACAATGTTGGGGTGTTCCAGATTGGCTGTGGTCAAGGCCTCCTGGCGGGAGCATATCCGCAGGGCGTTGATTTTCTCCAGCGTCTGGCCGGGGGAGAGGGCGCCGGCATCAGTCAGGTCGCGCCGAAGTCGCTTCACCGCAACAACGCGACTCAATCGAACCTGAAGTGCCTCCCAAACCTCACCGAACCCACCCTTGCCAATGATCTCGCGAAGGGCAAACTTCCCCTCAAGCGTCCCTTCGTCAGGGGAGCTCTCCATGCGGAGGCTTTCATTGATCGCCTCCTCCAGCAGGCTCCTCATGTGGGGTGAGAGATTGCTTCCCGATTCCGATGGATCAAGCCCCCTCGAATGAAGGGGATTGTAGGATTGCAGGGAATCCCATGACAGGTCGGGGGGAGGGGTTTTTAACTCGGATTTTTCGCTCAAAACCAAGCCTCCCTGGTTCGTTGGATTTCATTGATCCGGGGAACCATCACGGCATGAACCCCTCGATAAATACACACGTGAAACTTCCTTTGCCACTGATCGGTTTCACGGAATCAGGATTGGGCATTATCCATCGTCTCGACATGTTTTTCAAGATTGAGAAGGATTTGAAGGAACTCCTCCCGTGCCTCATCCGTAAAGTCATGGAAGGCAACGCCGAGCATACAATAGGAGGGTTCCGTTCCCCGGGCATCGTGGAAGTCCCACCAGGCGACCCGACCACGAAGACTGAGCGCCTCATCCAAAATTGGGAGGTACACATTGAGCTTCACGTAGCGGATCTCACGAATGAGCGTTTGAAAGTTCTTCCGGTCGATCTGGCTGGTCCTCATACAGAGACCGCCAAGGGACAGGTCGGTGGTGACCGCCTTGTAATTGTAGG
>JAFIGB010000464.1 GCA_020831705.1 Candidatus Sumerlaeia bacterium
GCAGAACCCGAAAAAACAACGAAGCCCAGCCCGCCAAATGGCGGGGCAGGCCGAACACGCCGAATTTTCTTCCGCGAAAATGCCGCGAAGCCCTTGGAGCGAAAAAAAGGGCCGGGGAAATTATGTGAAGGATTGGGGGGAGCACACGGATTTTACGGAAGGGAGTTGCCTCCATTGGTGGTAATCATGTTTCCGCCATATTGTTGGGTATATATCAGGACCTCATTTCCGTGGGTTCCGTGCATTCGGTGGACATCGGTTTGAAGTATGGACCACGGAGCACACGGATTTCACGGAAGGGAGTTGGCTCCATTGGGGGGAATCGTGTTCCAGCCATATTGTTGGGTGTATAGACACAAATAAAAAATCCCCCGGCGTTCGGTGGGAAGACCGGGGGAGGAGTGTATTGATTTTCAGTCTGTTGGGTGTTACCCGGCGACCATGTCCTCAATGGCGCGGACTTCGTCGGCCAGGGCGGTGGAGAGGTAGCGTTCGCCGAAGGAGCATCCGATGGTCACAATCAGTTTTCCTTCATTCTCAGGCCGTGCAGCAACTTGAAGGGCTGCGTGGACGTTACCGCCTGTGGAGATACCGCCGAACAGGCCCTCCTCGCGGGAAAGGCGACGGGCCATGTCGAAGGCGTCGTCGTTGGTGATCTTGACCACTTCGTCGACAATTCCGGTGTTGAGGTTGCCGGGGATGAAGCCGGCGCCGATGCCCTGGATCTTGTGGGGACCGGGGGCGCCGCCGCTGATGACGGGGGAATCGACCGGCTCAACGGCAATAGCCTTGAATTCCGGCTTGCGGGACTTGATGACTTCGCCCACGCCGGTGAGGGTTCCGCCAGTTCCAACACCGGCAACGATCATGTCGACCTTGCCGTCGGTGTCGTTCCAGATTTCCTCGGCAGTTGTCTTGCGGTGGATTTCGGGGTTGGCGGGGTTTTCGAATTGCTGGGGCATGAAGCTGCGCGGGGCCATGTCGGCGACGAGTTCCTTGGCGCGGCTGATGGCGCCACTCATGCCCTTGGCGGCGGGGGTAAGGACGAGTTCCGCGCCGAGCATGCGAAGAAGGTAGCGGCGCTCCTTGGACATGGACTCGGGCATGGTGAGGATCAGTCGGTACCCCTTGGCAGCGCAAACGAAGGCCAGGGCAATGCCGGTGTTGCCGGAGGTGGGCTCGATAATCACGCTGTCCTTGTTAATGAGGCCATCCCGTTCAGCGGCATCAATCATCGCCAGACCAATGCGGTCCTTCACGCTGGCGAGGGGGTTGAAAAACTCGCATTTCACAAGGATCGTCGCCTTCACGTCCTTGGAGACACGATTGAGCCGCACCAGTGGGGTGTTGCCAATTGTTTGGGTGATATCATCGAAAATGCGTGCCATGGGATGTACCTTTCGTTTGGTTCGTTGACTTCCACAATGATGCCCACATTTGGAGCGACACGCCCCGGGTGGGTCAATGGATGTGATTATTCAATCTCGTCGACGAAGGGGGAATCCTCGTCGTTGGTGACAGCCTCGTCGGGGACCCAACCGGGAAGCATACCGCGACGTTCCTCCAGGGAGTCCTCCTCCTCGTTGTAACCTTCCGCTTCCTCGCGGGCGGCCATTTCCTTGCCGTAGAGAAGCTGACGTTGTTCCTCGGTAATGCCTCCACCGTCATTGTGGGTGATGCCATGTTGGGCAGGTCCCCGGCGTGGTCCGCGGTTGCCATCACGGCCCCCCCGGCGCGGGTTGGTGGATTCCACAACAATGTGGCGGCGGGCATCGGTGCCGCGGCTTTCGGTTTTGATGCCCTCGATTTCCCGAAGGATTTTGTGGATGAACTTTCTTTCCGCAGGGGTCATGGGGGTCAGCGGCTGGCGGCGGCCGGTGCGCAGGGCCTTGTCTGCGGCACGGCGTGCTTCGCGTTCGAGGCGCTGGAGCTTCTTCTCGCGGTAACCCTCCACGTCGAGCATGACGTCGGGGAACTTTTCATCCTTTGTCAGGAGGGCGCGGACGACCACGTGCTGGAGGGCATCGAGGGTGGCGCCACGGCGGCCGATAAGGATGGAACTTTCGGGGACATTGAGGCGGATGATGATGATGTGACCGAGAACGTCTGCCTTGGCGGTGCTTCCGGGGGCGAAGCGTTCAATGAGCCCCTGGGTCCATTCCTCGGCGATTTTCTGGTAGGTCTCGAGGGTGACCCGGAGCATATAGAGGGTGATTTCGTCGGGAGCTGGAGGCTTTTCGAGATTGTGATCTGCAACCCACTGGGCGAGGTCCTTCTCGTCGGGTTCGTATTCCTCCATGATTTCGAGGTCGTTTGGTTCGAGTCCCAATGCTGCCGCCCCTTTTTCGAGGGCGGTCTTTTCGTCCGGCGCCAGCACTTCGATTTCTTTCATCGCCTGGTCAACCTTTCCGGTTATTGTCATGGTATCACCCGCGTGGCCATGGTGCCACGGCGCGGGTTAAGATTTGTTGTGGGGCTTCGGTGCGGGATTTAGGTGCCGACCGGCTTGCCTTCCAATTCCTTTTTATTTCCATCGACCACAAGGCCGTTCTTTTTCATTTCATCATGTTCTGCCATGTGCTTGGCAATGATGCGCTTGGTGAAGTAGCTTTGCCCGACGCTGATGCAGTTACTCACCGTCCAGTACAGAATCAATCCGGAGGGGAGCTGGTAAAGGAAAAGCACGAGGAAGATCGGCATCATGATCATCATCTGCTTTTGGATCTTCGCCTGAAGCTCATCGGTCGTCGGAGTCTGCATGATCTTCATGAGGGCGTAATTGGTGACGGCCATCAGGATCGGCAACAGATTTAGCGACGGGCCAAGGATGGGGACATTGACACCCCATGTATACAAGGCATCGGGAGCCGAGAGGTCTGCAATCCAAAGAAACGACTGGCCACGGAGTTCCACGGATTGCTCGAAGACGACATAGAGCGCCAGAAAGACCGGCATCTGGAGGAGCATCGGGAGACATCCGCGGAGGAAACCCAGTGGGTTGACGTTGTGATCGCGATAAAGCTGCATGACGGCCTGGTTGCGCTTGGCAGGGTCGCCCTTGTACTTCTTCGTGATCGCTTCCATTTCCGGGCGGATCTTCTGCTGCTCGATCATCGTCCGCGCCTGATTCTTGATCGCCCAGTGGGTCAGGGGGTAAATGATCGTGCGCACAATCAGGGTCGTTGCGATAATGGCAAGCCCCCAGTGGCCGATCATTTCAAAGAGCCAGCGCATCAGGTTCAGCAGCACAAGGCAAAGGGGCCGCAACCAACCCATGCCGAGGGGGACGGTATGGAAGACAAGGGAATGGGGCGGATTTTCCATTCCTGCGGTAACGATGGCTTCGCTGGAAAGGGCCTGGCGATTCTTCGGGCCGACATAAACCTGGTAATCCATCGACATGGTCTGCCCGATGTCGAGGCGTGTGGGAGCATGATAGAGGGCGACGCTCATGGGGAGGTTCACACCGGGAACCCGGTACTCATTGGCATCATTACGGAAGGCGTTGAAGTAAACTTCCACGGCAGTGGATGGGTTGGCCTCGGAGGGCATCACGATGGCCGCGAAATACTTCTTCTCCATGCCCACCCATTCCATGGGAGCGACAACACGGACAGGTCCGCTGTCCCGGGTGACCGAGCGGTTACGGATGGTGCCCATGGAGGAATAAACCGACTGGGTCCAACCGGTCAGGCGACTGCTGACCTCCGGTTCGCCGAATCCACCCTGCCAGCCGATACCGAAGCCGGTTTCCGAGTCGCCCAGGGGTTTGTGGGCCTGCTCGCCATTGATGAGGGTGACACTGAGGTCCACCACGTAATTGTCATGGCGGAAGAAATAATCCTTCACGACGGTCATGCCGTCGATGGATCGTGACTGGAAAGACAGACGTGTCCCGTCGGGCAACTCGTTGCGGGTCGCCTCGTACATGATATTGTTGAAGCGGTTGACGGTCCGCCCGGCAAATTCGAGGGGGTATTCACGAAGGGCGCGATCGCCCGTTTGGGGAATCAGTTGGAGGGTGGCGGTGGTTTCGGAGCCATTGGTGGTGCTGCGGACGAACTGGGAGTCCTTGATTTCCCAACTGGTGGGGCGTGCCCCCCATTCGGTGATTTGGACGGTGTAAAGCTTCGTATCGATCTTGTGGACCCTGGCGGTCTCCATGCCGAGCATGCGCTCGAAGTCGGTGATCTCGCCACTGGCGGCAGGAGGCAGATCAGAAACTTCTGTTCCCGTGGGGTCGACGGGGGAGTCGGTGGTGGTATCCGTCCGCTCGACTCTTCTCGTGGGTGTGGTGACGGTGTCACCCGCTGCGGCGCGTGCGGCGGCTTCTCTGGCTTGCTGGCGGATTTCCTCGAGATTGGCCTGTCGAGCCTCCCATGCGGCGAGGTCGATCTCGTGTTGGGCCATTTTTTCGCGGAATTCCTGGTCTTTTTGCGCCTGACGGGACAACATCCACCCGTAGGTTACGAGAACGACCAGAATAAAGAGGATCCAATTGGTTTTCATTGAGTGTTCGCAGTCGGCATGTGAGCATGATGATCTGCCGCCGGGAAAACCCGGGCGGCATGGGGGCAGAAAGCTTTCCCCCCGCCCCCTCCGAGGTCAACCCCAGTGACACGCCCAACAGGGAACAAAATCCTGTTGGAATTGGTGGGTTGGGACTCGACTGGGCCTGAACAGGACTTCAGGGCTTTATTGTCCAAACGGCTTACTCAACAAATTCAAGCGCCACCGGTTCGGGAATGAAGCCCAACTGATGGGCTTCGGCAAGGAACCGCTCCACACCGGCGCGTCCCCGCTCGCCAAAATCCAGGGTCAACTCATTGACATACATGCCGACGAACTCATCGGCCAGCTTCTCCTCCATGCCCCGTCCCCACTGCATGGAGTGGACAACGGCGGCGCGGCGGTTTTCCGGGTCGAGGGCGAAATCAATGGAGCGCCGCAGCACCCGGTTGATCCGGCCCAGCATTTCCTTCCCAAGGGACTTGCGCACCACATTGGCACCAAGGGGAAGCGGCAGGCCACCGGTGCGCTCGAACCACCATTCACCCAGATTGACGATATTCACGAGGCCTTCCTGCTCAAAGGTCAGCTGGCCCTCATGAATCAGGAGCCCGCAATCCACACGGCCCTCCTGAACAGCAACCATGATTTGGTCGAAAGGAATCACCGTGTATTTGAAATCAGCGGTCTGGAGGTAAATTTTCAGGGCAAGGAAGGCGGAAGTCATTTCCCCCGGCACGGCAATATGGCGCTGACGAAGCTCGCCCGGGTCGAAGCCTTCGCGAGCAACAATCATCGGGCCGTAATTGTCCCCCATGGAAGCGCCGCAGGGGAGGAGTGCGTATTTGTCGAGGACCTTCGTGTAGGCGTGAATACTGATGGCGCTAATGTCGAGTTCCTCGCGCAGGGCCCGTTCGTTCAGGGTTTGAATATCCTGAAGGATGTGCTCGAAGTCGAGGCCCTCGGAATCAATCATCTCCTTCGCAAGGGCGTAAAACATAAAGGCATCGTCGGGATCGGGGGAGTGACCGAGGGTCAGGAGTGTTTTCGTGTTGGGAGTGGTCATCCGTCGTGGTGTTCTCCTGCAGGATATTTGTGTGTGTGATCGGGATTGCTTTCACCCGCACTCCAGCGGAGTGCAAGAAACCCGCCCAGTCGGGACGGGCGGGTTTCAGGGGGCAACAGGAGAGAGCGCGGGATTCCGTAGGATCGAGATATGTGGAGTCCTTATTCTCTGCGGAATGATTTATTCATAAAGTGCCCATGAATGATTGGAAGTATAAACATCGAGTGAAAGAATCCAGTCATGGATCAGTTTGACCCCCTTTTCATCAACAAGGCTTGAGGAGAGGGGGGGCATTCTGCTTTCCTCATTGAGCGTTTCCATTCGATGGAGGAGCACGGAACGGCCCGGTAGCGCCGCACGAACGATCTCCGCGCCTGAGATTCCAAGGTTCCCGCGGGTCGGCTCCACGCCCATGAGTTGTTCAATCATGTCTGCGCCCCAGCTCAGGTCGATCGTGGTGGGTGCTGGTGCCTGGGGTTGATGACACATTGCGCAGTTGGCAGCAAGGTAAGCGGCTACCCTCACCTCAAGTTCCACAGTTTCATCCCTGTAATCCGGCATATGGGGAAGGTATTCCGGAGATTCTGGAAGTGGTTGGGAAAAGAGTCCGGCGTCCTCCATTGAATGAAGCTGATTTGAAAGAATGCTTTCACCCGGTTGGGTCACGTATTTGTTGAGCTGGGCGGTGTTCACTCCAAGGACTCTTCCAGCCGCTGCGGTGTGGCATGCCATGCAGTCCGTGCCGCTCGGATATTGCCACCGATAGGAGTAAGATTGGCCATTCTGGTCAATTCGCTCGAATTCCCTCAGCTTTCCATCTGTAAGGAGCGTGGCATCGGTCTCCTCCTCATTCCATTCGTAGGAGAACCCATGCCATTCGCTGTCGAGTTTCAGCATAAGCCGGGTTTCGATACGAACAGCGCTTCCCTCGGGGTCCCTGTCATCCTTGGGCAGAAGGAAATTTTTAATGAGAATGGTTTCCTCGGGGAACTCCCAATGATCATCTGCGCTGAATTCCATGGTCTCCGTCCCGGGTAGAGCAAGGTAACGCTCCTTGAGGGATCCATCGGACCACAATTGGGAGGTGGGCACGTAGGGCATCACGCCCGGCACCTCTTCACCGCGGCCATCCCCAGCCAGATGGAAGGCAGGCAGGTCGGACAATCTCCAAGGGAAGTCATTTGGAGCACTGTCAGTGGAAACAACAAGGCCATGAATGCCATTCTCGTTGTCAAATGCCTGAAGAAGCATTGCTTCTCCCCGATGATTTTGCCCGAAGCCTGTTATCATGAATCCAACATCGTAGTTGAGGGTATTTACATGGAAGGGGTCATCCCCATCGTCATGTATGGAAAAGAGTCGGCCAGCCACGTCGGCAAAAAGCCATCTTCCTGTCAATTGGGGGATGTCATCGGACAGATAATTCAATCCACCAACGATAGCTATATATCCGCCGAAATGGCGATAGTGATAGACAGGCTCCTCATGATGGATGGAGCTGCAGAGGGATTCATCGGGACTAATGCATCTAAGGGCCTCAAAATATGGCCATCCATAATTGGCCCCGGGAAGAACGACATTGAGTTCCTCGTAGCGATCCGCACCCACGTCACCGGCGTATAAATGACCAGTCACCTTGTCAAAGCTCATGCGCCATGGATTCCTAAAGCCATAAGCGAAAATTTCCGGGCGTGCACCCGGGGTGTCAATGAAGGGGTTGTCGGGAGGAATAGCATACGGAAGACCGGGATCCGGGGGGGATGTTACGTCAATTCGAATGATACTCCCCTTTAGATTCGACAAATCCTGGGAACTGGGCTCATGGGAACCATCCCCAAGGCTGGCGTATAGATACCCATCCGGGCCAAACTCCATGGCGCCGCCCTTGTGGAAAAAATGCCTTTGTGGTTCCTCCACAAGGACCACTTCGGAGGAGCGATCGACTTCCACTCCCGTGGGATCGTTGTTGGTAAATCGAGACAACCGCCACGTACCGGATGGATTATAGGAACTGCAGCGTGAGTCCATTGGCACCCAGATAACGTAAAAGTGCCCATTGGTTGTGTATTCGGGATCGAACTCAATGGAATAAAGGCCCGATTCCCGTTCCGTGCAGGTCTCCCCCTCCAGGTCGAGCAAAACTTCAACCTCATGGATTTCGACATCATCTCGGTCGGGAAAAATACGAATAAGCCCGTTTTTCTGTACCAGTACCAATCGATTGGTCCCATCAGGAACTGGGAGCATCTCGACCATATAGTCATCGATGCCGACAGATATGGAGGAGTAGCGTCTCTCCGTGATGATCGTACCAGGATCAGGACTGGGTAATGAGTTGATCCGCAGGTCTGTGTTGGGAACACGCGCAAAAAGTGCTGTAGTCGCCAAAACGGATATCGAGAACAGTGCTAGTCCCCGTTTAAGGAAAGGCATGGAATGTAAATATCCTCAAAGGTGTTGAGTTAATAGGGGACTGGGACTTAGGAACCCATTCCCCTTCTTGTTGATCCAGCATCAAAAACATCCGGTCACAACAGACTACTCCTCCTCGACGACCCGTGTGCCTGTCATCAGGTCGTGGAGGCCCCGTTTCTGCACTCCAATGGCAGCAGGGAGAAGAAGCAGAATGCCAATGGGAGGAAGGGCATATCCCACGGCCTTGAGAAGCCCACGGGCCAGGGCCATGCCGATGTTTACTTCCTCGAAACCCTCGGCGTTGATGACACGAATGCCCAGTGCCTTCTTCCCGATTGTCTGGCCTCCCGAGGTTGAGGTCATGAAGCCGAAATAAATCGTCATGGCCAAAATCCACAGGGCAATGGAGACGCGAAGGTCGAGGAGCATCCCAATCAAGTCTTTCTCGAAAAACTGATCCGACATGACGAAAAAGGAGAGAATGCCGAGGAGGATAACCGCCACCACACCATCGATGAGGGCGGCACCAACGCGTTTGCCCAGGGATGCGGGAGGATCTTCCTCAATCTCGTTGATTTCGGCAGCTTCAACCGGGTCGGAGTAATTCTTCGGTGGTACCTTTTCTCCGGGGTGTTCCTTCGGCGGTGGTGCCTTTTTCACCTCGGGTTCCGGTGCATCGCTCCTTTCCTCCTCCTCAACATCTGGAGGGGCTGGGGGACGACCGGCGGGAGGGAGGGGTCCGGAAGGAATCTGCGATGAAGGTGGTTCTGGTGGCGGTGGGGGAGGAGAAGTAGGGGTTGGTTCCGGAGGAGGCGGTGGTGCGGTGGGTGGTGGTGCCTGAGGCTTGGCAAGCTTGGGCCCCATGGGTGAGGAGCGCGGGGCATCACTCTGTTTGGGCAACGACCCCGGGTTGAGGAGCATGGTGGCCTCGCCGCCATCGTCCTCCACATTGACGCTTTGTTGAGCCTCCAGTGGAGTGCCGCAATTGATGCAAATCGTTGCTCCATCGGCGTTTTGATGGCCGCACACCAGACACTTGATGCTCATGAGGTCTCGTTTCCAATCGTCTCCGTTTGGGGTCCATCTGACAGAATAATCACTGCACTTGCACATTGGGGAATCCACACGGCAGGTGTCAAGACCTTGCCACAGGTGATTTCGGGGGGGATGGCTGCCTGAATTGTGTCAGGAAAGGAGTGCGAGCACCCTGCTCGCAGGGTATTCCCAGTATGCGGGCAGGGATGCCCGCCCCCCCCGTCCGCCTGCCCCCCTCCCCCCCCCGCGGACACTCCCCCCCCGGGCGCCGGGGGACCAACCTAATGTTCACATTGAAAAGTCGGATTGCCACGGGATGGCTTTGGCGATCATGCTTCCCGCGATATCCGTGGCAGGTCGCCCACAAAAGGAATGTGCTCTCATGCGCTCCAGCTTCCAGCATTTTATGATGGCCCTGATGGTCCTCACCTCCATGGCCATGGTTCATGGACAACCAGTACCCGTCGAGGGGACGGAAATGGTCCCCAATGAGCATGGCGGACAATTCCCCCGCGAAATCATTTGGGAAAGCGATGGATCGAAAATGGTTCTGATCCCCCATGGAACCTTTACCATGGGCCTGTCCCAGACCCGCGGAGGGTCGGGTGCTGAGGAACCGGAGCGGGAGGTGTATCTCCCCTCTTTCTACATCGACAAATACGAGGTCAGTAACCGCAAGTATTCCCGATATGTGGAAAAGGCCTCCGCACAGCGCCCCCGTCCCACGGGAAATCCGACGTTGACCCATCCCGATCACCCCGTTTGCGGCGTGACCTGGGATTCCGCCCTCAGTTATGCCAGATGGACAGGCAGGGAGCTTCCCACCGAGGCGATGTGGGAGAAGGCCGCCCGGGGACCAAATAACAATCTGTTCACGACCGGGAACTCAGCCCCTTCCATGGAGAGGGTTGTTTATGGTCGCGGATCCTTCGGGGAAACAGTGCCCGTTGATAAGCCCACAAGTGATGTCTCCGGTTATGGTGTTTACCACATGGGTGGAAACGTCTCCGAATGGGTGTCTGATTGGTACGAACGGGAATATTACAAGGGTGCTCCGACGGACAATCCCAAGGGCCCCGAAACAGGCATGAGCAAGGTCTACCGGGGAGCCAGCTTTCTCTCCACCGAGGAACAGGTCCGTGTGACACGGCGAATGGCAGCATTACGCACCCAGATTCGTGATGAGCTTGGCTTTCGCACCGTTTGGGTTCCCGCCACTCCAAGGGAAGTTGCCCAAAATACCCCCCCCCCCCCCCCCCC
>JAFIGB010000212.1 GCA_020831705.1 Candidatus Sumerlaeia bacterium
TGGCGATATAGGTCACTTCCTGTTGCGGGCTGGACCTCATAGCGACCGGCTCCCTCCTGGGATGGCACTGGGTATGGCAAGAAATTCCTGCAACGACCCGACATGCTCCACACGAAATTGATAGACACGGGACACATCCTCATCCCGTTGCATTCCACCGGTTTCCCTCACACCGGGCTCCAGCTCGATTCGGCGTTCCTCCCCGGCAACGGCGCCGGAGGCACCCAATTCAAGGAGGTCACTGGCCTGATTCTTTCCAATGGTAAATCCAAAAACACCGCTCCAGGTCCGGTTGCCATCGTCATAAATTTGAAGATCGAGGAGGATTTCATCCCCCTCGCCGGAAACTTCGGTCCCCGTTCCGGGACGAATCCTGATGATGGACATCCCCTCAACGGATGATTCAAGGGGCTCCTCCACGACAGGCGCCTCCACGGGAACATTGACCCTCGGTTCGGAATCCGATGCGGGCTCCCTGTCGCCACAACCAATCAGCAACACGGCAAGAAATGTAAGCGACAAACAGGGAAGCCTCATGGTTTTCCTCCGGGTATGACATCGATAAGAACCGTCTCGGGCGGCGTGCTATACGCTTGGAGGATCGGCGACGCCTCCTCCTCCATGCCGACGGGAACCGTGATGGAGCGAACGGGTATTCCCCGCAATTCCGGAAGGACGAAGGGCCATGGATCCACACGAACCGCCCACAGGTCATCCAGTTTAATGGTAAACCGGCATGGCGTGCCCGTGCTGTCTGGAACCTCAAGCGTTTGGATGTCTTCCCACCCTGCGCAGGCAACGAGTGAGAGAAGGTCAGCAAGGGAAAGCGCCGCCGAAAACCGGGTGGTCAGCAATCTGGCCACGCCCTGTTCCAAATCCGGCCATGCACGTACTTCCAGACACCGAAGAAGGTCCTCAAAATACGCGGCGACCTCCTCACCCTTATCCTTCACCAGGGGAAGGGCATGTTTCGCGAGGAGGGAGGCAGCAAAGGGACCAATTTCATGAAGTGCGGAAAAAATACCCCGGGACCAATTTCCGATATGTCTTCCCTTGTCTATTTCGCTAAAGTTCAGGGGGAGACCGCAGGGAGCAAGTCGTGGGTTCGATTCCCAATCAATCCAGCCATCGTCGTGCCGGGCCGTGGCGAGGAGAAATTCACGGCGATATACATGGTCACCAAGGAACTCCTCGCGCAAATGGGCGGCAATAACACCTGATTGCCGGGCATGATCCGGTTGGCGGATGATGTGATGCTTCCCGTCGACCCTCCTGACAATCATCCGGGGTATTCCTCCCCGCCCAGTTCATAAAGAAGCGCCAGGTTGCGACGATCATCCTCGAGGTCGTCATCCTTGTCCGTTTCGAGGGACATGGGAATCGACCGGAACCTTGGGTCAGTCATGAGGAGACGAAATGCCTCACGACCGATTTTACCCTCGCCAATATGTTCGTGACGATCCTTCCTGGATCCAAGGTCATGTTTTGAGTCGTTGATATGGACGGCATGCAAATTCTTGAAGCCAACCTCCCGATCGAAGGCATCCATCGTCTCCTGCCATGTTTCCGGTGTGCGTATATCATACCCCGCGGCGAAGATGTGACAGGTGTCCAGACAGACACCGGCGCGCTTCGGGTTCTTGATTCCCTTCAGGATGGCACCCAGTTCCCCGAAATCCGCCCCGATATTTGATCCCGTTCCTGCCGTGGTTTCAAACAACAGGCGCGTCTTGACATCCGGCGTTTCCTCGAAGACCGAAAGGGTCAGGTCGATGATCTGCTGGATACCCTTTTCCAATCCGGTGTTGATGTGTGAACCCGGGTGCATGACGAGACCGGGAAGGCCAATCTGCTGGCACCGGTTCAGCTCATCCTTGAGGGCGTGGATGCTTTTCTCCACCACCTCGGGTTTTGGCGAGGCGAGGTTGATCAGATAGCAGGTATGTGCGAAGACATGCTTGACGGGTATACCGGTGCGTTTTAATTCACTGGCAAACCGACTGGCCTGTTCCGTGGTGATCGGCGGCCCGGCCCAGCGGTTGTTGTTCTTCACGAATATCTGCATCGCCGTCGAGTGGACCGATGCGCCTCTTTCCGGCGACTTGTCGACGCCACCGGCAATACTCATGTGGGATCCCAGGGGCGGGAGCAGCATATTCAGTGGTTCCCCTTCAGGATTGGCCGGGTAGGACGGGTACACCCAACCGTGACTTCACCAAAGACTCGAAGGCGAGACTGGGTGTGTCGAGGGGAGATTTTGAACCGAAGGCGCGCCCCGTTGCCTTACTGGCTTACTGGTACTCCCACGGAGGGCGCACGATAATGGATTGATTCCTCATCCGGCGAAAAGAGCCAACGTGGATAACCAAGGGTACCAATGGCGAGGATGGCATCGGTATCCGGTTCGACACCGGGAACGGTGACAAGCAGGAACCTTATTTCGCCACGACCGGGAACCCAGACAGGATCACGGTGACCCGTTTCATTTCCGAGGGGAACGGGCTGGGTTCGCATGGTTCGCAGATCAACCCAACCGACCCGGGGCGATTCCTCTTCGTCAATCCATTCGAAGGCAATCAGGTCCCCATGGATTCCCCAAGCAGGACGGTTGGCGCCCTGGCCATATCGATCCAGATCAATGACCATGGGAGTCGCAGCTCCATCATCAAGGTCAAGCACATGGAGGGTGGTGGTTCCTTCCTGCTCCGACGTATAGACAAGGCGCTTCCCATCGGGGCTCCAATCGGGCCAGGATTCCGTGCCGTCGTCATCGGTCACGCGAAGAATATCCTGGGTATCCAGGTCCACGATATAGACGGAGGGTGTTCCCTCATCGTCGGAAACAAGGGCGATCCTCTTTACAATGGGGTCCAGCCTCGGGTGCCATGATTCCGTGAAGTCCCCCGGTACGACATGGGCCGGGTCCTCCTCATCGAGATCATACAGGTACACCTGGCGCAGGTCCTCGTCATTGATTGCTGTAAAGGCGAGAAGCGACGGGGCACCCCTTTCCCTTGTGAGGGATGGGGAGCGGAGAACATGTGTTTCCTCAAGCCCTGTTTCAATCTCCTCCAGGAAGGTGCGTGAGAAGGTCGTCAGGACAAGATGATCATCCTCCTCCATGACAACGGGGACGGCGGCCCATGGATGATCTTCCGGTGCGAAGGCAGGCGGCGTGGTTCGATCATCCGGCCATGGATCATGGCATCGGGGATCGGTGGGATTGTGGATACCAAACGGACTGGTGTTTCCGTTCGCATCGGTAACCGTTGCAATCACACCGGGAACGGGCGCCCCCGGCTCGATTTCCGCCACCAGGGAGTGAAAATGCCCGTCCCACGAGACGGTGGCATTCAGCAATCGGTTCGCGTTTACATTGTCATTGCTGGCAAACAATTCCACCCGGGTGCCATCGGGAAGAAAGGGTGCCACCTGGCCGCGCACAAAGACGAGGCGCATCATGTCATCCAGTTGACGTGTATAGACCTCGCAGACGATGGGTGCCGGTACATCATCGTTCGCCAATGGCTCCAGATGAATCTGCCCGGTCGTATTGTCACGAAACTCCCCTGCCGAGATCGAGTTCCGCCGGGAAAAGGATTCCACGCGAACACCCATCCCACCATTGTTGGCGAACTCATTGTTCAACATTTTGTGACCGCTGGAGGCATCCCTGATATGCAACCCATGATCGACATGGGCAAAGATGGCATTGTCCTGCAGATGACACCGATCACTTGCAGCAAGGACGATCCCGCTTCCATCATGCCATGCAATTCGGTTCTCCTGGATCACGATCCCCGAGGAATCAGTGACCAGAATACCGTCGGCAGGGTTGTCCTCCACACCGATAAAGGTACCGAAGACACCGAAGGGAAATGCACGGCCAATGATATTGCGGCGAATGTTAGTCACGCCTTCAGCGCCACGAAGGGAGGACACATGGATCCCGCCCTCAACATTGGAGCTGATCAGGTTTTCCGCAACAACGGCACCCCCCTGTCCGCTTTCCGCGCCGGCTGGCTCCATGAGAATTCCAAAGCCATCATTGGGCAGGTCCAGCGTTCCGGTTGGGGTGGTCCCGATGAAGTTCCCCTGAATCAATGTCGGGTTTCCGCTGCCCAGACCCCGTATGACCACGCCGTGGCCATCGTTTCCAGAGATGAGGTTCCCATCCACCGGATCGGCACCACCGATTTCAATGTCACCGGAATTTTCGACAAGGATGCCGCCGAGGGCGTTGGGTTGTGGGAAGGTTCCCAGCCCCTCGGTGCCGATATAATTCCCCCGAACCCGCACACCCTGCGAATTGCGAATTTCCACGCCCCATGCCCGGGTTCTTGTGATATTGTTCCCCTCATCGGGAATGCCAATATCAATATCCCCAGCCGTGCAGTCCTCAATCAGGATCCCTGAATGCTCACCCACGGCCTGGGAGGAGGGAGTGAAATTGCTCGTAGTGACACTGATGTTCCTTCCAGCATCCCGAAGGTAAAGGGCCGGACCGTCTCCGGAGTTTATCGACATGCCGCCCAGTGCCAGGTCCCCCGCCCCGCTGTGTATATACACAGCGGGACCGGACCGGGCGGTGACGCGGACCATGTTCGTGGAATTGTATGTGGAGACCACCAATGGAGGACGACGGAAGGGGGAGAAGGTCGTCTCCCGCGGAGGTTCCACCGCGGGACTCGTCTGGCCCGGGAGGTTCTTCCGACCAAGCAACCTGGACAACCCGAAGGAATCCTCGGGAGCCTGCTCAATCTCGATCCCCGAAACAGTCGTTACCTCAACAGAAAGACGGGCGAAGTGAAAATCGGAGCACGCAATAAGATGAATTCCCCGATTCAGGAAGTTCGCCGGATCTCCTGAAAACTCGCCACGAATGGTCCCATCGAACAACTCCAATCCATGGGTTCTTTCCGCACGCAGACCCGTGCCCGTCTGGTCGTTGCAGGTTATTCCATGGAAACGTATATCACTGCTGTCCTCGATCACGACACCATTGATACCGCCACGGACCACGAGATTCCGCATCTCCAGATTCTGGCACCCTTGTATGACAAGGTTGTCCTCGAAAAGGGTTGGGTAAACACCGGCCTGAACCTGCGATGCACCAAGATTTATGGCGCGGAACACACCCGGGTCATCAAGATTGATCAATTCCAGATGCCGCTGCCGATTCCGGTTAAAGTTCAGAAACCAAAAGACATTGTCGCTCATCGGCTGCCCGGTATCCTCAATGCGCATTCCAAGCCGGTTTCCCGCCCCGACCTGGCCGAGGTTGGTGGCCCCAAAGCTGATGCTGTTGTACAGGTTTCCAACACCACCCCGTACTTCCATCCCAATGTCATTTCCTGTGAAACCCGCATTCGCAAAAACCGAGTCCCGCATGCCGCCCTCAATGACCGCGCCGATCAGATTGCCTGTAAATGGTGCGCTACCATCGGAACCAAAGGTCATCGTGCCGAACCGGACACGATCGACATCCTCCACTTCCATCCCCTTGGCAAGTCCATAGAATCGAACACCAACCACCCGGCTGTCGGACAACCCGCCACGGAGGCGAAGGCCCTTCCGTTCATCCTGTGTACCCCCAACGCCTCCGAAGAAGTCGATGGAACCCACGGAAATCATCGATCCACCATCAATATCGATACCCCGTCCACCTGCCCCTTCGGGATGAATTTCAAGGCTGGACAAATCCACCAGGGTGCTGTTACGGACAAGAATCCCGAGGTTCGCCCGCCGGATGTTTCCGGTGACCGAAACGCGGGAGGAGTTTTCAATGACGATCCCGAGCGGCGATGTTCCCGACACCGTACCCTCAGGCATGTTGATGGAAATCTGGATGTCGCTGCTGCTCCTTACGGCAAGAATCTGGGATCCTGCCAGTTCATTCGGAGTCAGCTCCACCTCGACATGACTTGCTCCCTGAAGGATGATCCCTTCGCCGACGAACCGCACCGGACCGGGGCCATTGGAATCGGCGGATTGACCCGGGGTCGCGATGATCCGGGCGTGACTCCCTGTATAGACACCGGCAATGTCCCCGGCGAGGCGAATCGTGTCGTTGACCTGCTGGTTGTCCACATCCTCCCACCGATCAGGGGTCGCCGGCCAGTTCGGATGCGGATCCTGGGCGGACGTTCCTCCATCGCAGGGACCACAGTTTTCCGCCGGTATTGCAGGCTGTCCGGGGAATCCGGGGGGATGGCTGACCAGCTCCCGCGAAGAATGGGACGGGCTCGTCTCGGGAAGCGTTTCGAGGTGCACGCTCGTCCTCGTTGCCGGTGGATCGGGGCAACTCGTTGGCACACACTCGACAATCCATTGGCGCTGCCCCGGAGGCGCAGGGGAATGGCTCGCCCACGAAAGCACCTGGGCGGATGTTTCCTGTATATCACGGATGCCCTCCGTGATTCGGTAATTTCTCAGATGCCGCTGGTACGGGGGATCGGCCTCCCTGACAATAGTGACGGGAACGCTTGGCGAGGTTCCCCGGGGAGTGGTTACCGCAACTTCATATTCACGTTCCTCGACCGTGATATTTGGCACTTCCACAACGAGGAAGGAGTTCTGGTTTTCTCCCTCCATACCCAGGTCACCAACACGCCGAACGGTTCCCGAAACACTGGAAGGGGATCCATCTTCAGAATAAAAGACCACACCCAGCTGGCCGTATTTGAAATTCAGATAACTTCCGAAGTTGGTCCCACTTATGTTTATTGTCCCCCCAGACACCACGGGATCCGGCGTTATGTTGGTGATCTGCGGGGAATTGAGAATTCTGACATTGACGGGGGGATCGCCCCCCACCATGGGGACTCCTTGGCGCCAGCGAATCCTTACCTCATGAAGTCCGGGATCTATCCAGCTAAGTTGTGGGACAATATATCCCCTTCGGAGTCCATCGGAGGAGAATGATTTCAGGACACCACCGAGGTGCACCTGATGTCGGGTTGGATCAAAACCTTCCAGTTCCAGGTGGACGATATTTGGCACCGTCGATCCCGAACCGGGATGACCGAAGACCCTGTCCGGCGATGCGGAAAGCAACCGGGGGACGATCTCGGCCACCGGTGGAGTCTG
>JAFIGB010000043.1 GCA_020831705.1 Candidatus Sumerlaeia bacterium
TGCGGGGGGAATCTGGGTAAGTTGGGGGTGGGTTTGGGAATGCGATTCCACAAGGAAGAAACCGGACTCGTCCATCTCGCGAATCTGCGCCCAACTTGCCTTGGGGGCACCAATACCGATCCCCCGGGTGTGGGCGTAATTAATGGCAACCATGCCGGTTTCGACAAGAATCGGGTACATGCTGGTGTACCCGAGAATGTAATTGTCGTCCACGGTAAGGATAATGGGGCGGTAGGGAAGGATGGCATCGTTCTGGTGCCACTCATAAAACTGGTCCATGTCGATACCGGTGAACTCGTTCTCAGCAAGGAATTCCATGTGATCGCGGAAGTCCTGCTCCACGTAGCCGAGATTCTCATGGGCGTGGTACATCACGGCAGGAACCTGACTCAAAACGGTGCAGGGGGTGGCCATGGCGATGGTAATCAAAGAAAGGATGGTTTGCTTGTTCACTGTCTCCTCCGGGACAAAGATATGCCTCGGCGGCCAAATTCCGCCCGGGAGGATCGGTCGGCAAGACGAATCAGGGCCGTTTGGTGCCTTCTGGACAATATTTTGAACGATTTTATTTAATTGGGATATTCAGGCTCGTGATTTACCCCGTCCGTTGATATGGCAAGCCTTGTGCTCCCATGAAGGCGTGAAATCCTGCGGTGCTCCGTTCTGGCGCACCGCCCAGGGCACGGTAACACCACAAAGGCAGTCGAGATGTCCCCCTCACCGCTGGAAAAATTCATCCGCATCACCGTTTCAGGAATTGGTATCATTGGCTTGATGCTCATTGCTGCCGGGCTGGGAATCTTTCTCGGTATGGACAAGGCACCAGTCCATGCCTCCGTCGGGGCCAAGGCACTTGATATCCGCGGGAACACTGTCGATGGAAGCCCCGTTGACACAACGTCGCTGGCAGGAGACGTGGTGGTGGTCAATTTCTGGGCAACGTGGTGTGGCCCCTGCCTGCGTGCCCTGCCGGAAAAAACCGCCATTGCCAACGAAATGGCCGACAAGGGCGTCCGGGTAATCGGCGTCAGCGGAGATCCCCGACGTGAGGACCTGAGGGCCTACGAACAGGCCAATGACATCGGATTCCCAACCATCCATGAAGGCGCCGAGGACATCATGCGAACCTGGGGAGTGAGCTCCTTCCCCACCGTGATTATCATCGGGCGCGACGGAAAAATCGTGTATCGTGGCTCGGGGCGTGGCCTGCGCAATGCCGTGGCCGACGCTGCCCGCTAGAAAACATCCCCCTTATCCATTTCCAGCTTACGCTTCCCGGGAACCCTCATTCAAAGGCGAAAATGTCCCTGGTGGGGACCGTGAAGGATTGACCCTCGACAGCGGGAACTTTTCATTGCGTGGGTTTGCCCGTTCGGCTTGATTGAGAATGAAACAAGGTGGTCTGGACTTAAGTGGGTCATGGAAGGATAACAGGAAAATGGGATTGAAGATCGCCTATCTGGGGGATGGGGAGCTTAAAATTTTGGAGGAGGGGGGCGAAGCACAGAAGCTCCACTCCCCGTTTGCCCAAAACGTCCTCGACACTGCCAAGGAAATCGCCAAGGGAAAGGAGTGGAAAACAGAAGGGAGGGAAAACAACCTGGAAGCAGCAATGCTTTGGGGAGGAGGGCCGGGAAACCCCAACCCGGAAATCAGCATCTCCGCAGTGACCCGTGGATTGGAACCGGGCGAGATCACCTACGTTCTACACACAACCGAAACAGGCGGGGTGTTTCGACAAATCCTTGAGGAAAAATATGAACGCCGACTTTTCCACAAACGGGGATTCCGGGCAAACTATATCGATCGACACCCCGAAACAAAGTTAATGGTCTTTTCCCGCTTTACGGGTGATGGAAGCTCCGCCATCGTGGCCATCGACGACGGAGGGGTCGACCACAAGGAAGTCACCGAAGGCGATTCCGTGGATGAAGCCCCCAGTTGGGTGCCTGGCGAAATCGCCGATATTGTCTATCAAAGCCGGGGAATCGCACGCGCACGTCAGGGGCGACATATCGTGGATTATGGTCCTTCGAGCATCATCCGGCTGAACCTCCAAACCGGCGAGACAGAAACCCTGCTCGACGATGATTCCACCGATTACATGCTTCCCCATGTTCTCGAAGATGGATCCCTCCTTTTTATTCGCCGCCCCTACAAATCCCTCCAGGGAAAAACCGACCCGAAAACATTTATCATGGACGTGTTGCTCTTCCCCTTTCGAACCGCATGGGCGCTCATCATGTTCCTCGATTCCTTCTCGCGCTTTTTCGGAGGCAAGCCCCTCATTACATCGACCGGAAAGCGTGTTGAAAGGGAAGAGGAAGCCATGACCGTCATCCGCGGTGCCATGATCAACATGAAACAAGCCCCCGCAATTTCCGCGGTGGAGGAAGACACCAAGGGCTACATGCCCGCAAATTACGAACTCGTGCAAAAAAAGCCCGACGGGACCGAAAAGATCCTCGCACGCCATGTTGCCTCCTACGATGTTGCCGGCGACGGCACCATCGTCTATACAAACGGCAGAACCATCTTCCGCTACCGCGAGGGAAGCCGCCCGGCCACCATCATTCGCGAGTCCCTCGTCCAGGAACTTGTTACCCTGTAAGGGTTGCAGGATCGCCTCCCCCAGCACCTTGGGCACCTGCCACAGATCCCAGTCCGGAAAACAGGGGGGGCATGATCCTGTATATTGGCTTTTTTCAGTGAATTATTCATTGACTTGGCCCCCTTCAATTCAAGACGCTCCTTACAGTGACATATTTCTGTGGACGTACCCACTTTCCGAAAATTGGTGCGTTCATGTGAAAAACCGGGATTTTGTGGGCTTTTTGCCATCCACTTTTTGATCCGAAACTCATGATGAAGCAGCTGCCCAGTGCAGGAAACCGCCAAGCCACCAGGATCAACCAATCAAGAAGGAGTACCTCATGAAAAAACTGTCCATTTTGACCGCCTCATTTCTTTTGGCGGGAAGTGTCGCATTTGCCGTGCCCTACGCTTCAAATATCCAAGTTAATCAGGCTGTTGTCCAGCAAAGCTCGAACCTGAACATCAGTTACCTGCTCAATGAAGAGGCTGAAGAAGTCCTCATTGAAGTAATTGATGATGGCGACGACGTCGTTGCCTCCTTTGAGGGCACAACGAATCGTGGATCCAATATTGTTTCGTGGAACACAACCGATGATAACGATGAGGGCGACCTGGTCGACGTGGGTGAGGGATTTCGTATTCGCATCACAGCCAGTGGTGATACACCAGAAGAGTGGACCGAGGCCCATTCAAACGGTCTTCCCGACTCGGAGGGTGACCCCGTCAACACCGTCGGCACAACCGTTCCCGAATGGTGGAATCCTGTCAGTCTATACATCAACCATGACACCGAGGCCGAGGACTTTGGACTCATCCACACACTGACAAGTGTCACCGGTGATGACGAGCATGCAGGCGCATTCGTCTTCAATTCGGCCCTGGAACCAGCCCAGGGGACGACCATCAATGATCTCATCTGGGTTCCAGATGCCCCACCGATTTTCGATTCCCAGGTTGTCTGGGGAGTATCGGAAGATCCCGATGACCCCAGCGTCATCTATGTTTCCAGTGAGGGTGCCACAACCGCCCTCTATACAGCCGATGGTACCCAGGCTGCAGATCTGGACAACGCGGATCCCTCCTCGGTTGTGACCCTGGGTGTCCGCCAGGTGTCGGTTGCGAATGTTCAGGGGACGAAGTATGCCGCCTTTGCATCAACAGCCGCCAATCCTCCGACCATGTATCGTGTTGAAGTCGATTCAAACAATGAATTGACGGGTACCTTCGACAACATTCTCGCCGGTGGCCTTCGTCCGTTGGCAGGTATAGACATCAAGTTTGACGATGAAGGAAACCTTTACTGGCTGGTGCGCTCCGGAATTGAGAGCGCAAACTTTGGTGGCCAAATCGTTCGCTGGTCCGCTGCCGCTGTTGCTGCTGCAGATCCCGGAGATCCGAACACACTGCTGACCCTCGATGAGGCTCTTGACCCGGGCCCGAACCTTTCCGGGGACAATGCCGACTGGAACCTGATCGAAGCGCCAGGCGTCACAGGGGAAAACTTCCAGGATCGCCGTTTCCTCAGCATGACGATTACGCCGGACGGTGATGTCTACGTTCTGAGCCGCCGCTTCGTCTATTTCATCGGCAATACGTCTGAAGCCTCCTTGAGAGGGCAACTTACCGAGGACGACCGCGTCTTTGATCTCGCCCCCGATGGAGTCGCCCTCCTCGGAACCGAGTCCGCCGGCATCGAAAGCGACGCCTTCGGCAACCTGGTCATTGTCGATCGCTCGAATTCCGCCATTCGCATCCTGTCGCCCGGTGGGGAAACCTCCACGACCATCACTGCTCCGGAAGGCAGGACCTTCGAAATCAGTGATGCCCCGACATCGGTGGACGAATCCTGGCATCTGTATCACTAAGAAGCCGTTTCAACACCGCAGCCTGTGAAAAGGCCCCCTCCCGGATTGAACGCGGGAGGGGGCCTTTCTGTTACTGGGGTACCTGACAGACCGTTCAGCCCTGAAGGCGCTGACGGGCCTTGGCGGCGAGGGCGCTTCCGCAGACCTGAACGAAGCGCAGATTCTGGAACTGCTCGGGCGGAATGGAGGGGCCGTCCTTCTCACAATGGGTGTCGAAGGCGTTTGCAAGCTCCTCGGCAATCTGCTCGGGCATCTTGCCCTCAATCTGAAGGCGCTCCATCATATAGACAACCTTGCCATCCTTGAAGAGGGCGATGGAGGGGCTTGAGGGGGGGTATTCGGTGATCAGGTCGCGGGCGCGGGCGGTTGCCTCGCGGTCAACGCCGGCGAATACGGTGAAGATCGCATCGGGGATGGTCTTGTTCTGCAGGGCAGCGGAAACACCAGGACGGGCTCCACCAGCAGCACAGCCACAGACGGAGTTCACCACGAGCAATGCGGTGCCCTTGTGGTCCTGCAAGTGCTTCTCAACATCTTCAACGGAGCGGAGGGAGACAGCCCCGACGGCCTCAAGTTCCTCGCGCATCGGCTTGACGTCTTCCTCGGGGTAGCCAGGTTGGGCAAAACGAAAAATCGACATGTTTTTTATCACCTGATGGTATTGTGGCACACCGGGTAGCGGCCATGTGGAGCAGGGCGGGACGATTTCCATCGCCGCGCTGCAATTGATGGACGACAATCAAGAATCGAACCAAAGCCCGATGGCGCGGGGGCTGGTCGGGACAAAAAACCTTTTTCAATTGGAGCGATACTCTTTGACGCTCCACCCCTGCGCGGACTCAATCATTGTCCATGGTTGGACGGAAACCTTTCCCCTCCAGGTGCTAAAAATGAGCCACGACCCCTTCACTTCCTCCCCCTTTTACCAGTCTGCCGTCGGTCAGTTGATGAGTGTCTCCGAACATGTCGATCTGCAAAGAGGCGTTCTGGAACGGCTGACGGTTCCCAAGAGAACAATTACGGTCAGCATTCCTGTCCGGATGGACGACGGAAGCACGAGGATGTTTCTGGGAACACGCGTCCAGCACTCGCTGACCGCCGGGCCCGGCAAGGGAGGGCTTCGCTACGCCCCCACCGTTGACGTCGGCGAAGTAGCCGCGCTGGCCATGCTCATGTCCTGGAAGTGCGGCCTTCTCGGCCTGCCCTTTGGTGGCGCGAAGGGGGGCATTAACTGCAATCCCCGGGAAATGTCCATCGGGGAACTGGAACGCCTCACCCGCAGGTTCACCCAGGAAATCACCCCCTTCATCGGACCGAATGTGGATGTCATGGCTCCCGACGTGGGAACGAATCCCCAGGTCATGGCTTGGATTTATGACACCTACTGCATGACCGTTGGGAACGTTTGTCCCCAGATCGTTACCGGCAAGCCGCTCGAAATCTTTGGAACTGTTGGCAGATCCACCGCCACGGGATGTGGCGTCGTTTATTGTATCGAGGAAGCCTCCAAGGTCATGAAACTCCAACTGCGGGAAGCAACCGCGGTGGTACAGGGCTTTGGCAATGTGGGCTCCATCACCGCCCGGGAACTTCAGGAGCGGGGCACCAAGGTCATCGGCGTCGCCGACATCAGCGGCCATTACCTCCGCCCCGGGGGCTTTGACATTCCTGCCCTGATCGACCACACCGACAGGAATGGAAGTCTCGAAGGTTTCCCCGGCATCGCCGCCGACAAGGTGGGCATGAAGGAATTCTTCGCTGCGGAATGCGACATTATGGTGCCTGCTGCGCTGGAACTTCAGGTTACCGGCGAGATTGCACGGAATCTCAAGTGCCGCATTTTTGCCGAGGCAGCCAATGGCCCCTGCACACCCGAGGCCGACCAGTACCTCCGCGACAAAAAGGAAGACATCCTCGTCATTCCCGACATTCTTTGCAATGCCGGCGGTGTCACCGTCTCGTATTTCGAGTGGGTGCAGGGCATACAGATGTTCTTCTGGTCCGCCGAGGAAGTCGACAGCCGCCTTCAGCAGCTCATTCGCCGCGCCTTCCTGCGAACACTCACCATTGCCAACACACGAAACGTGGACATGCGGACCGCTGCATTGATCCTTGGCGTACAGGACGTGGGCGCTGAAAAACAGGTCCGCGGATTGTTCCCATAAAAGAACTTACAGGGAAAACCCCAAAGCAGCACATGAAGCTCGTTGGTGGCGGGAAGGTACCCCTTGCCCACGACCGGGTTCGCGCTGATGACCTCACCATGCGGCATCGACGATCGCCTTTTTTCACCCGCCATGGCCCGAACACCCCCGAAAGATTTCCATGACCCTCAATCAACCCGACAGATCCATTTCGGTGGCGCCCCTGTGGCTCGAACTTTCCGGCCTGCCCCTGCATCTGAATGAAACGGCGAAGGTGGCTTATGCCTGGGGGGTGTTCTCTAAGATTGTCCAACTGGACATGGCGCGTAATCCCCGCCAACCGGGAATCGTGGAGATCTCCCCCGCCGATCTCGCCATGGCCTGTGGACTGGACACCTCCAAGATTGCAAAAGCCGTAAAAGGGATGCGGAAGACGGGTATTCTGCGGGCATTCCTCGCCGAGACTCCTGAGGAGGCCGCTCTCTTTCAGGTCATCACCCCGACCCCGACACCCATGAGCGCCGACCATGTCCGCTCCCTCCACCCCGATTACTTCCTCGAATGCCCCTGGCCTCCCCGCTACGCCATCGAAGTCACAACCGATGAAGGGGATGAATCCACACCGGGGACGGATCGGGAGAAGATCAAGAAGGTGGCGGAGCTTTATCTGGATGTGTTTTCGATGAAGATCAACCCGCTGGTCCTGGACGAGTTGCAGTTGATATCCGACCGTTATGACTTCCATTTGATCCGGAAAATCTTCCTGCGCGCCCGGGATGGGGAGGCCCGTTCCCTTGGATGGGTTCTGACGGAAATCCGCCGTGAGGGGGAAGTCCGGGCCCGTATAGAAAAAAGAAAGCGCGAGGAAAAGGCCAAAGAGGTGTAAAATCCCCGCCGGTGGGGCGCGCGGGGCTTGACGAACAGTGTCCCCGCGATGCCCATTACTTTCGCTTCGCCATCATGGGTCGAGGCAGATCCCGCTCAATTCCGGCCCCCCGTAGCCCCGGAGGCATTACTCCATGCAGCAGACTTCACCCCTTGCGATTCGAGTTGGAATTTTCTTCACGATTGCAGTGCTCCTCGCCCTTGGACTGAGTCTTCAGGCCGGCAAGGGGTTCTTCGGCGGCAAGACCTACGATATTGTTGCAAACTTCCAGCAAAGTTTCGGTATTGACCCCGGAACAAAGGTTGCCCTTCGCGGTGTCCCCATCGGACAGGTTCACAGCATGGACTGGGATGCCGGTCGGTATCGTGTCCGGATCGTCATGCGCATTGACGAAGGCTACGAAATCCCCCGCAACGCCGTCGCCAAGATTCAGATCAGCAGTCTCCTTGGTGGCAACTTCATCAACATTTCCATTCCCGAGGGAGTCGGCCCCGCCGAGATGACATATCTCCGGCAGGGGGACGAAATCCTGACGGAGGAAACCCCAAGCCTCGATGAAATCATGCAAATATTCAGTGACCTGAGTGCAGACGGTCAAAACCTGATACAGAATCTCGACGCCAATCAGCAGCGGACCATGGACAAGATCAATGCGGTCATCGACGAGAATCGAGGCTATTTCACGGAAACAAGCGAGTCCTTCGCCCGCCTTGGCCCCCAGTTGGAGAGCCTCGCCGATCGCCTCAATACAATGACCGAATCCGTTCAGGCGGGCGAGGGCACCCTCGGGCTCCTCTTCTCCGATCGTGATCTTTATGACCAGTTGGAGAACTTCTCGACCCGGGCGAATGAAATCGCCGAGCAAATCGCTTCGGGGCAGGGCGACATCGGCAAGTTGATTTACGATGATGCCCTGACAACCGATGCCCGGGAAATCATGGGGGAACTGCAGCGGGCGGCACGGGAAATCGAGGCGGCAATCGGTGAGAACCGAGAGGGCTTCCGTCAGATGGTTGAGTCCTTCGCCCAATCGGGACCGGAAATTCAGGCTGCCATCTCCAACTTCAATGAAATCAGTCAAAAAATCAATGATGGCGAGGGTACACTTGGCAAAATGGTCAACGATCCTTCGCTATTCGACGACGCCCGGCGTGCGGTCAATCAGGTGGGAGAAAGCTTCGAAAGTGGCGAGGAACAGGGTGTTTTCCGCTCCTTCTTTGGCCTCCTGTTCGGCGCACTTTTGTAGGAAAGCACATTTGCCGGCTTCAACAGGGCAACAACTTCTTGCGTCCCTCCGGGATTGGGGGGGTAGGTTAAACGGGTAGGGTCCAGATGCTACCGGAAAACCGATATTGATCCGGGGCGCCGCCGTTCGGTATCTGCGAAACATGACAAGCCCAAAGGGTTTCTTGTCTCGTTGGTGGAAATGGCGCCCTGACCTGGGTAAAAGATGGCTGCTTCACAGGAGATCGAACATCTGGAGAAAGAATTCCAGTCGGGGCGAAACCCGATGGCGTTTATTCCCCTTTGTCAGGCCCTTCGCCAAAGGGGGAGCCACTCCCGTGCCCTTGAATTTTGTAATCGCGGGCTTGAAAAAAACCCCGAGTCAATGGCCGGTCAGACCATGCGGGCACGGTTGCTCAATGACCTCGGCCACCATGAGGATGCCCTCAAAACAACAGACGCTGCCCTTGTAAACCATCCCACGGTAATGGGGCTCCTCGTCGAAAAGGCTCGAGCACTACTCGCGATGACCTCCTACGAGGCGGTTGAGCCGATCATCAGCCAACTCAACAACATGAACCCCATGGATCCACAGGTGAAGGAAATGTCCTCCCAGTGGAAGCGGGCACTTGCCCTTGGGACGGCACAACATTCCGGGGTCCAGCAGCTGCCCACGGAGTTTTCCAAGCCCAAGCCACAAAAAGAAATTGAACTGACCTACTCGGAGATCGCCGAGGAGATCCGGCGCGAGGTGGCGTCCCTTTGTGCCGTCCACTCCTGCTCGGTAATCCCAAGAGGCGCAGGGGATCCTGGCCTTGTTGGTGAGCCCTCCGTTGCCGAGGCTGGTTTTGCCTTCTTCAAGGGGGTGGACAAGTCCTGTGAGGAACTCGACAACGGTGCCATGGTAACGGGAGTCATGGAAACTGACAAGATGACGGTGATCGTGCTTGTCCGCACCGACTCAATCGTGACACTGGGGATCGAGCCGAGCGGGCAATTTGGAAAAATCCTCTTCCGAATGCAGAATGTGGTGGATCGATATCTGGACAACCCCTGAGCTGGGCTCATGGTATGTAAGGAGTAACGCAACCAATGACGGCAATTAACCGCAACGTGGTGATCCTTGCGATAACCCTGTTGGCCCTTGTGGCCATCGGGGCTGCCTTCAGTGCCGGTGCCACCGGTTCCGAAGCTCTTGGTCGCATCCCACTGATCCTTCCCATCGAATTTGTCATCTACTTTATTGCAGCCATGGTCACAAATCCCCGGGCCACGCTGGCAATGGCCGTTGGTACGGGACTAGTCTTCCTGCTCATCCGGGCCATTTGCGCCCTTGTCGGCGGAATCGCCGTTCTGGCAATGGGCTTTGGTGTTGAGGGAGCAGGGCTGTTCACCGGATGGATCGACCCTGTTGCCGTTATTCTCCAGATTGCCATTCTTCTTCTTTCCGGGCCTTACCTGCTGGCGATAATCTTCCCCGACCTGGTTGGCAAAAAGGCAGCCGAGGAACTTCTCGGTTCCGGCAAGGGTTCAAGCCGTGAGGCGCTTTCCTCCTCGGCACTTGAGACCTCCCCAACAGGAGGATTCATCCAGGCCTTCAGCTACGAGGAGCTCTCAGGAGTGCTTCGGAAGGGTCCGGGACTTGCCGGATCAGTGATCTTCAATTCCGATGGGCTTGTTGTCTGGAGTGACCTCCCTGTGAAAGCGGATCTGGACACATTGGCAGCCCGCCTCTACCAACAGACACTGGACAGTGGTCGGGTCGTTCAGGCAGGCTCAATGGGCAGGGCACGGCGCCTGATTATCGAAACCCGGGAGTATCTTGTGGTCTCGACCTTGTTGAGCCCCCAATTCGGCCTCGTCCTGGTGTTTCACGGGAAGACCCCCATTGAGGAAGCCTTCCCGCGAGTCGGTCTGTTGTGCCGCTCCACACGGGAATTTTTGCAATGGAAATACTCGGCGATCCCTTTGCCCCAGGCGCCGACGAGCAGTGACCGGGTCTCATTGGACTTCTGAAACCAGCCTAAGGAACGGTTAAATGGAACGCATTCTCGCTGAAATGAACAAAACCCCGGGGGTCATCGGCTCCTTTGTTGTCGCTGCCGATGGCATCATTGTCGCCAGTGATTTCGCCACGGAATTGAACGACGAGCTGATGGGAGCCTTGACATCCTCCATCATTAACTCGACAGAAAAAGCCGTCAAGAAGATGGAGCAGGGCGACCTGGTCTCCTTCATCGTCGAGACGGAAACCAACAAGATGTTCTTTCACTCGACACGGTCAGGCTTTCTGGTCTGTGTCGCTGCGATTGACGTCAATCTCGGCCTCATCCGCGTGGAAATGCGGGCTGCCGCCGAGAAACTCAATCAGGCTGTTGGCCTGAAGTAATTATTACTGAGACTTTCAATAATCGGAACCCGACGTTGGAGCTTCGTCCATGGCAACACTGAATTATGCGTTCAAGGAACTCACCTGCAAGATCGTCTACTACGGTTGCGGTCTGTGCGGCAAGACCACGAACCTGATACACATTCACAAAACCGTTCCCCAGAAATTTCGCGGTGAACTCGTCTCCCTTGCGACGGAACAGGATCGTACCCTTTTCTTCGATTTCCTTCCCCTCGACCTTGGGGAAGTCAAGGGCTTCAAGACGAAGTTCCAGCTCTATACAGTCCCCGGGCAGGTGTACTACAACGCCACCCGCAAGCTTGTCCTTCGCGGTGTCGACGGGTTGGTCTTCGTTGTCGACAGCCAGAAGGACCGCCTTCAGGAGAACATCGACTCCCTGGAAAACCTGAAGCAGAACCTCGCCGAGTATGGGTATCACCTTCAGGCCGGTGCCGATGACAGCGAAGGCATCCCCTGGGTTCTCCAGTACAACAAGCGCGACATGCCCCAGGTCGCCACCACCGAGGAGCTCAACGCCGCCCTCAATACCTACGGTGTCCCCGTGTATGACGCCGTGGCGGTCAATGGTGGTGGTGTCAAGGACACGCTGAAGGGAATTTCCTCGCTGGTGATCCGGAAGCTGAATTCCGACACCGGTGCGACCGCTCCCGCCGCCGGTGCAACCCCGGCCAAGCCCGCTTCCCCGGATCAGAGGCCGACCCTCGCGCCCCAGGCACAGGCGGCACCTGCC
>JAFIGB010000045.1 GCA_020831705.1 Candidatus Sumerlaeia bacterium
CCGTTTCCTCGGCGATGACTTCCAGGTACTGGAGGAACTTTTCCCGGTGGGGGAAGTCCCCCGGTTCCATCAGCTTCTCGCGCATCATTTGTGTATATCCCTTGATCGGACCAAGGGGGTTCTTGATTTCGTGGGCGACCCGGGCGGAAAGCTCCCCGATGACGGACATCCGTTCCGCACGGCGCAGGCGTTCCCGGGCCTCCCGCAATTCCTTCCGTGTCTCGCTGACCAGCTGACGGTATTCACGGGCGCGCTCGAACACAAGCCGGTCAAGGATCGATTCCACCGGCTTCAGCCTGGCCAGCACCAGCAGGAGAAGCGACGCCATGAACATCAGCCACCCAACGGTGCGATCAAGGACGACCTTCCCGCCGTGAAATGTATAGAATTCTATCAGAAGGAGAACCAGCAGAACCGCAACGAGGACCGCCGTCAGGTAGTAGGCCGCCCTGGTCAGCAGGCGCCGCCGTTGGAGTTCCTCCTGGCGAAGCACCGCCACCAGCCCCGCCTGGGCCATGATCACAAAGATCAGGCTGGGGGACGGAATGATCGCCAGCCCGCCGCCACGAAGGGATGCCGCCCAGAAGAAACCGGCAAAAAAGAACGGGCCGGCCACAACCGCCACCATGTGCTTGGAAAGGGTCTTCTCGGGGCCTTCGGAGGAGGCATTATAGCGGATGGAAAAGATCGCGAGACTCAGGGCGAAGCAAAAACCACTGAAGAGAACGGCCGCCCGGCTGCTTCCCCTTCCGAAGGCTAGATCATCGACGGAAAGGCGGTAATCAAAGAGCAGTCCCACGCCGAGGGCGTAATCCTCCAGAATTGCCAGCAGGACTGCCGGGAGAAAGATGAGGAAAAGGACCAGGGCGCTGTCCGCCTTTGGGCGGATCGGCTTGGGGCGGCTCAGGGCGTAATAGAGAAAGTTGGCAGGAACAAGGAGCGCGGCAATCTGGGGAAGGGCGAGAACGTACGGTATCGTTTCCCCCATCAATTCAAACAGGGTCCGCCCGCCGGACCAGATAATCAGTGCCAGCGCATTGATGAGGAGGAAAAATCCCGAGTGGGAGCGATCCCCCAAACGCAGGACATACACAAAGACACAGATGTTGATCAGTGCGATGAGGAGCGTGGGGACAAGTGTATATTGTGTCATGTCGCTCCCCTGCGGGAGGGTGATTCGTCAACGGGGTGCAAAACCGCCGTCACCCATCCCCAAAGGGCACAAAGTGCCCGCGCAAGTCGAGATGAACATACGGGGACCCCGCCCCCGGCCCCGCGCCGGAGGAGGCCTCATCAATTCCCAGGCCTCCGAACATCCCTGTTTCGTCCATCACCTCCTTGACCAGATCACCGAGACGACGGGCGTCCTCCAGATTGATGGAACCGTCGCCGGTAAGATCGGCCATTTGCGGGGGAGACGTGGCCCAATCGCCCGGTTCGCTGCGGACGACCAGCGCCAGCGCGTCGCCATAAAGAAACCGGCTGAAGGTCGCCAGGTTTTCACCCCGCTGGCCGAGGCGTTGTCGTTCCGAAGGGGAAACATATCCACGAAGCACCGCCAGGCGCCGCGGATTGATGCCCTCGGCTTCCAGGCGATCTTCCAGGGCGGGGAGGAACTCCAACAAGCGGTTCGACAGGGGGACGAATCGCACCTCCGTTTCCACATCGGGAAAGAGCGGGGGGACGAGCTCGCCCAGGGTGAAAGCCCGTGTGATCCGGGCATCCGCGCTCCGGCGATCCAATCGATAGAAGATGCTCGGCGGGCGGTAATTTTCCGCCCGGCTCCTGACACTTCCGGGAGCATCGGAAGCCGTTTCATTCGGATAAAATCCAATATGGTGGCCCTGGATTGTTCCGTCACCCGTCCTGTCGTAACTCACTCCGGAAAGGATCAGCAAACTGCCACGGGCTGTCTTGAGAACTCCGGGGGTGGAAATTTCCGCCGATCCCATCGCCCCGGCGCTTCTTTCCACCCGGAGCTGGGCGGCCTCCACCGTGACGTAGCTCGCCCGCCCGCCACTTTCACCCCCGCGCCAATAGACGGATCCATCGGGCCCCTGAAAAAGGCGGTCCGTTGATTCCCCGGTCCAATGGTACTCGGTAAGGAAACTTTGGCGGAAACGGCCGATATCGCGGACGGGATCCAGGTCCGTGCGGGAGACAAATCCGGGGTCCGGTTCAATCACCGCACGCAACTCAACCCGTTCCCCCGGTTCCACCAAAACCAGTGGTGCTCCGGTGGAAAGGGCCTCGTCGCGGGCGTAGAGAGCCACATCGACGGTGCGCTCGCGAAGGGGGTCGACACGGCCGAACGTCCCCGCCTCCACCATTTCCAGAATGTGCTCCCTGGCGCCCTGTTCCTCTTCGGCGGGAAGGATCGTCGGGGTGGATGCAAGAAGTGCCACGGTCATCAGGGCGGCAATGGTGCCCCTGCGATGAGGACGAAGCGGTTGATTCCTTGTCAGCATGATCAGCAAAACCTCGGGAGGAAAAATCGGGAATCACCCCATGATGAAAAAGGCCTACACCGTGTGTGTGGCGCGGCGCAACTCACGACGAAAGAAAATGTCCGGTATCCCCCCTGCAGGGAACCAAGCCAATTCGCGGGGTGTTTTTCGTGCCATTTGGCCCCGAAATCGGGGAGAAATTCGTTGCGGTAGGCCCACGCCGTCGCTTCACTCTCATCAGAAGCTGCCAATGCGGCCGCATGACAGACAGGAAAGGGTCTTCTCGATATCATGAGAATGAAATCCCCCAGTTCCGGAAGTGTCCAACTTACCATCATGGCAACGGTGGCAACACTTGCCATGTTTTTGTTGGTGCCCTCATCATCCCAGGCCCAACCCGCCACGGACCCCCGGAGTATCGAAATTCAGCAGGCTCAGGACACCCTTCGCCTGCTTTTCTCCCGTGACCAATACGAGGAAGTCGTCCTTCAGGCCGAGGCGCTGATGGACTACGATGATGGAAACCCGACGGCGGTTCTCCTGAAGGCACGGGCCGAAACCCGTATCGCCCTTCGTGACACCCCCGAACCGGCAGGCACCGCCCGCATCCCCCGCCCACCCATGGTACCGACCTCCATGACCAGGGCCCCCATCGAGCGGGTGCCAGCCCCCGTCACCCCGCCAGTTGAACAGGTCCCCAGTGACGTTCCCGTCCCCCAGCCGATCACTGACGAAGTTTCCGAGGCACCACCGCCGGTTGCCGAACCGGGTTCAGGTTTAATCGATGATCCCGGACCAGTGGAACCCTCCCCCGTCGATCCCGAAGCGGCCGCGCCAGTCGTGGCTGACCCCGCGGCAGCCGATCCAGTGGTTCCCGCCGCCCAGCCCGCAGCCCCGCAACCGTCGGGAACATCGCTGCTGGCCCGCGCCCAGGACAACATGCTCTACATCGGCGCCGGGATTCTTCTCCTCATTGTCATCCTTTTCGTTGCCGTCTTCTTCATGCGCAAGCGCTCCGCTGCGAGCGACGTCCAGCCTTCAACGGGAGCGCCCTCATCGGCATCCCTGACCGCCCCCCCCCAAGCCAAGCCCGCCACACGTTCCATGGCAGGTGGTGTCCTCAGCAAGGACGTCATGAATGAGCAAAAAACAGTCGAGGACATCAGTTCCCTCGACGATGATGACATCGGCGTCGCTTCCGATCTTCCGACCAGCCAGGGCGATCCCGAAACGGCCTTCCCCGACAAGCAAACCGCTGTTGCAGATCAACCAACGGGAATGCCGGACCAACCCACGGGGGTGCCCGACCAACCAACAGGTCAGCCGGATCAACCCACCGGCCAGCGCGACCCTGAAACCGCCATCGCCGACAAGCCCACCATGGTGGATACCTCCAGCGCGGAAACCACCCTTGATACACCCGAATACAAGGGTGCGTCGGGGGAAAGCCCCACTGTTGAGCTGGACGCCGATGACACCAAGGCCTCAGACAGCCAGGCCGATGATGTTCAGGAAACCACCGGTGGAGGCAGCTTCGTTCAGGCGCCGCCCCCCGTTGAGCCTGATAAAGCGAAGGACGACACCATCGACCTCGATATTTCCGGTGGTCAGGACACATCCGCCGAGGACACCGATTCTCCAGCCGTCGACATGGACGTCTTTGCCGGGTCGCCCCCGCCAACAGATGGGCCTTCCGACGACGACGATGGCGAGAAGACCTTTAACTCGCTGATGTTCGGATCGGGCGATGAAACAAAGCTCGACTCGCCACAAGCCGCCGACGAGGACGACGACGGCGACCAGACTTTCAACTCGCTCATGTTTGGTGCCGGTGACGAAACCAACATCTCCCCCCCGCCCGCTGGTCCTCCCAAGGCACCACGCACCGCTGGCGAGCAGGATGACAAGGAATCCACCAAGCCGCTTCCCGGCATGGAACCCTCCAAGGAAGCCCCCAAGGAAGAGAAGGCTCCCGCCGCTGCAGGTGGCCGTGGCAACCTGTTCGAACGTCAACGTCAGGCAGGCATTGAGGCCATGGAGGCCGGCGACTTCGGCAAGGCGGTCCAGTGCCTCAGCGTCGCCGCCAGCTTGAAGCCGGGAGACAAGGAAGTTCGTGAGTTCCTCGATGAGGCCCGCAAAAAGCGTCGCTCCAACTGATTACCCGGGAACACAGATGCCCGGCCATTATAGGCCGGGCATCCCCACCATTTCGGGGAGGCTGGCAGCGACAATCTGCCCCAAACACGGCCAGGACCCCCACCCCTTGAAGAGCTCCCTCCTCACCCTACCAGTTCAAACGGCCCTGCTTCTCGCCCTCGTCCTCGTTATCGGATGCGGGCACCGTTCGTCGCCGCCCAACAACCAGATTACCCTGGATCCGCGCATCGAATCGAGCCGCTCCACCGAACGCCAACCCGTCCGCGTTGCCCTTAATCCCGAGACCATCGAGCGCCTCAACCGCATGGCCTTTTGGATCAACGCCCTCGTTCCCGAGGAAACCGATGCGGAAATTGTCTGGGAAGCCCACGGCCATTCCCTCACCCGCGGGGAATATGAGCGCACCCTCGGGGACTTTCTCGATGGCAGGGAGCAGACCCCCGAGCTGGTGGACGAGTACCACAGCAAGCTCGAAACCCAGGTCCAGCTCATTCGCTACCTCGAATTGGGACACCTGGAGGACAGCGATCGCCTCCTGGAAAGGGCGCGCCCGGCTCTGCGGGAACGGATGGCGGAACTGGTTTTAGAGCCCCTTATGGGCGATTGGGAGCCCTCCCACTCCGACCTTCCGGCCCTCTACGAGCATCGCCCCCAGGAATTAGCGCAGCCCGAACGGGGTCG
>JAFIGB010000053.1 GCA_020831705.1 Candidatus Sumerlaeia bacterium
CTCATGAATGAGCTACCCACCCATGTCAAGGCAGCGACCCACCTTGGAATCATTGTCGATGCCAATGGAAGCCCGTCTGACAGGTGGAATGCAGTCAAGGATCGTTTGTACAAATCTGGCATTGAAATACCTTCCGAACCAACCCATCAGGGCGTCATTGCAAACGGCATGGAACCCGGGTGGAAGGTGGGAATCTGGATGATGCCGGACAATTCAAATTCCGGAGCACTGGAGGATTTCCTTCTTCAGCTAATCCCCCAAAAACAGGAGGCGTTGAAGCACCACGCAGGCTCCTCCACAGAAAAAGCCCTCAACCTGGGGGGCACGTTCGAAAACCTCAAGAAAGCCACCCTCTATACATGGTTGGCATGGCAGGAAGTTCCGGGTCTTCCCTACGGAACAGCGATAAAGTCCCGATATTTCGAGACGACTTCAAGCCTCTCCAGCAGCTTCAGGTCATGGTTTCAAGACTTGTTTTTGCCGGATGAGGATCATTCAAGACAATTCACCCCTCAGAACTGAAAGGAATACCTTCAAAATGGAATCCATGAAGCGACAACTCATCAAAGGCCCCGGCGTTCCCGTTCGTGGCAATGATATAGACACCGACCGCATCATCCCCGCCCGCTATCTCAAGTGTGTCACCTTCGACGGCCTGGGCGTCCATGCCTTCGAGGATGACCGCCTCCAGCTCAAGGAGCGCGGCAAGACCCACTCCTTCGATGAACCGAAATACAAGGATGCCACCGTCCTGATTGTGAACAAGAACTTCGGCTGCGGATCCTCCCGCGAACACGCTCCCCAGTCGATCATGCGTTGGGGGAAGGGAATCAAGGCAGTCATCGGTGAGAGCTTTGCCGAGATTTTCTTTGGAAATTGCGTGGCCCTTGGGGTTCCCGCCCTGACCGCTGACGCCGAGGTTGTCCAGGCTCTTCAGGCTGCCGTGGAGGAAAATCCCGGTGAGCACCTTGAAGTCAACCTCGACTCCCTTGAGGTCACGTTCAATGGCCGGCGCTACCCGGTGAAACTTCCCGATGGCGTTCGCAAGGCCTTCCTTGAGGGCCGCTGGGACACCACCAGTTCCCTCATCGCTGCCAGGGAAAACATCGAGGCAACAGCCGCTGGATTGCCCTACTTCAATCACTGGGAATAAGCCCCGGATTGTATATATAGTACGAACCGGCCACCCTTCATCATCAGGGTGGCCGGTCCTTTTTTGTGCCCTTTTGGAAATTAATCCGTCATTAATTCAGAGGCGAGAAGAATACGTTCCACCCAGCGATGAACATCATTGTTCTTCACCTGTTCACGAAGGGCGGATATACGCCGGACACGTTCCTCCTCCGGCATTGTGATCGCCTGATAGATCGCATCAGCCGTTCGTTCCGTATCAAAGGGGTTCACCGACAGGGAGTGCTCCCCCAGTTCATCATGGGCGCCCGCGAATTTGCTCAGGATCAATACGCCACGGTTGTCCACGCAACTGGTGCAGTATTCCTTCGCGACCAGGTTCATGCCATCGCGCAGTGGTGTGACCAGCGCAACTTCCGCAGCACGATAATGAGCCAGGAGGTCCATTCTTCCAAGGGAACGATAGGCATAATGGATGGGAACCCACTGGGCCTGGGAGAACTTCCCATTGATGCGGCCCACCTCCGATTCGATCAGGTGCTTTAGATTTTGGTAGTCCGGGACGTGGGTCCGGCTCGGAACGAGTACCTGGTAGAGGATCACCTTCCCGTGCATTTCCGGATACTTTTCCAGGAATAGCTCAAACGCCTGGAATCGCTCGGGAATTCCCTTTGTATAGTCAAGGCGGTCTATTCCAAGGATGATGCGCTGGTTGGGGAAATGCTCGTGAAAGAGCCAGGCGGCATCAGCCACTTCCTTGCTTTTCGTGTGTGCGTAGAACTCCGTGTAATCGATGCTGATGGGCCAGTTGCCCGCATTCACACGGCGGTCCCCAATAAACAGGGTCGTGTATTCCTCCCGCTCACGGATACCAATGTCGGGGAAGACCTCGCAAACGCAATGTACAAAGTTGTCACGATCCCTCCGCGTTTGAAAACCAAGAAGGTCATAGGAAATCAGCGAGCGGATCAACTCCTCCTCCTGCGGCAGACGGCGCATCAGGTCGGGAGAGGGGAAGGGTATATGAAGGAAGAACAGAAGGGGGTTGCTGACTCCTGCCTCCCGCAGGTAGCTACCTGCTGCCAGCAATTGATAGTCATGAAGCCACACAATACTTTCTGGATCAATATTGCGCGCTGTATATTCGGCAAATCGCTTGTTGATCGCCTTGTAGCGCTCCCATGTGTCCCGCTCAAACTTGCAATAACCGATGAGGTCATGGAAAAGCGGCCAGACGGTCTCGTTTGAATACCCACGATAATAGAGCTGTTCATCCTCCTCGGAAAGGGGAACGGAGATCAAATCGTAGGGGTACTGTTCACTCGCCCTGGCAAGAACATCCTGAACCTCATCATCGGCCTCGGTGCCGATCCAGCCAATCCACTTGCCGCGCTGGCGCTTCAACACGGGATCAAGGGCGGTTACCAAACCACCGGGGCTTGGGCTTACCTCCCATCCCTTTTCGGGATCTTTTGCCATGCTGATGGGAAGTCGGTTGGAAACAACGGTCAGGGGACGACGCTCAAGTAAATCATTCATTGACTTTTTCTCCTTCAGGAACAGGACAATTCAATTTCCAACGATCCAAAAATTCAAGCAATTCCCTGGTGGACTGAAGCCACAATTCAGCCTCGGTCGGGCGAAACTCCTCCCGCACCAGCACGCTGAGCCCACGACTCTTCAAGGTCCGGAAGCCGTCCTCGTCGGTCATGTCATCCCCGAGGAAGGCTGCTGCAACTTCGCCCTCGGTGTATTGCTCCAGAACACGACTGATCGCCAAACCCTTGTCTATACCCGGAGTCTGGATCTCCACTCCTCCATCGAAATGATGAACGTCCAGGTCATGTTCCCCGGCGATCTCCTGGAACCTTGACGTCGCCTCATCACGAACCTGCTCCCGCTGTTCGGGAGGAAATGGCCGCCAGTGCATGGCAACACACCCCCCCTTTTTCTCGAAACAAGTGCCCCAGCCCATCTCTGCGGCCCATTCCTCGGCCTTCAGAAAGGCATCACGGGTTGCCTCATTAACGGGGGGCCATTCCCGCGTACCGTCGGGAAGGAGTCGCTCCCGGCCATGGGACCCCCAAATTTCCGGCGTGAAATCGAGACCCAGCAAGACAACAAGGTCATCGATGGATCGACCGCTGACGAACACCATGCGGGTATCAGTCTCGTGATGAATTTCCGTGAGTATTTCACGAACACCCGGTGCCGGGAATGCCTCGTCACGGTTCTCCCTAAAGGGTGCCAGCGTACCGTCATAATCAAGAAACAGGATGCGGGCATTTGCATGGCCGACGCGTTGAAAGAATCGATCGGGATCGCCTTCAGGCGTCAGTTGCTTCACCTTCCATCCTCCTTGCGGAGTCTGAACCAGTAAAACCCATGGGGACCGAGTGTCACCAGGTAGGGAAGCTCACCGATTCGTGGGAACTCCACATCGCCAAAAATGTCGATCGGTGTATATCCATTGAATTCATGGAGGTCGACCTCGACATACTGGGAAAAGCGCGACAGGTTGTTCACAATAAAGTAGGTATCACCTTCATGCTCGCGCAGGTAGGTGATGACCCGGGTGTTTTCCGGATGCAGGAACCGAATGGTCCCGCGTCCAAAACACGGGTGCTGCTTGCGAATTGTCAGGACACGCTTGAGCCAGTTGAGGAAGGAGGACTCCGAGCGGGACGCCTCCTCCACGTTCACACCGTAGAAGCTGTATCCCGGGTCGATGATTGCCGGGAGGAAAAGCCGGCTGGGATCCGAGGAGGAAAAACCAGCATTGCGATCGCCGTTCCATTGCATCGGTGTGCGAACACCGGAACGGTCACCCAGGTAGATGTTGTCCCCCATTCCAATTTCATCCCCGTAATACAGGACGGGACTTCCCGGAAGTGTGAGCAGGAGGCTGTGAAGCAGTTCAATCGCACGCCGGTTTTTGTCCATCAGTGGAAATAGACGACGGCGAATGCCGATATTGATACGCATTCGGGGATCCCGGGCATACGTGTCATACATATAGTCCCGTTCCTCGTCAGTGACCATCTCGAGGGTCAACTCGTCATGGTTTCGGAGGAACATGGCCCACTGGGCGTGAAAGGGAATGTCAGGGAGTTGGCGGACAATTTCCTCGATCGGCTTTCTGTTCTCCTGGCGTATGGCCATGAACATGCGCGGCATCAGCGGGAAATTGAAGGCCATGTGAAATTCGGGATCATCATCGGTGCCGAAATACTCCGCCACGTCCGCCGGCCATTGATTCGCCTCGGCGAGGAGCATCGCTTCGGGATGATTTTCATCCACATACTTGCGGAGCTTCCTGAGATACTGGTGTGTCTCGGGAAGATTTTCACAGATTGTATTTTCCCGCTCAAAAAGATAGGGAACGGCGTCCACCCTGAAGCCATCGAGCCCCTTTGAGAGCCAAAAGTCAATAATGCGAACCATTTCCTCCTGGACTTCGGGGTTGTCGAAGTTCAGGTCCGGTTGGGAGCTGAAGAAGCGGTGCCAGTAATACTTTCCAACCTTGGGATGCAGGGTCCAGTTTGATGTTTCCGTATCACAGAAAATAATGCGGGCATCACTGTATTCCTGTCCAGTCTCGGACCATACAAAATAATCGTGATACTTTGAATCGGGATTCGCCACCGCCTCCTTGAACCACCAGTGGTCGCTGCTTGTGTGGTTGACCACCAGATCGGCAATGACCCGCAGTCCCCGCAACTTGGCGGCCTGAAGGAAGGTCTCGAAGTCCTCCATCGTTCCATAATCAGGGTGAATCTTGTAGTAGTCGGCAATATCGTAGCCATCATCATTCAGGGGAGACTCATAAAAGGGGAGGAGCCAGATACAGGTCGCCCCAAGTTCCCGGATGTAGTCGAGCTTTTCGGTCAGCCCCTGAAAATCGCCAATTCCGTCGCCGTTTCCATCCCTGAAGGATCGGACGAAAACTTCATAAATGATCGCGTCTTTATACCAGTCTTCCATTTGCCTCGCCAATACGTGTGCTGTGCCTTCACCAGAAGGCACCGCCATTGTTTACCCAGTCCATGGCGGATTTCAAGATGAAAGAACCCGAACCGGGGGGCGCTCCACTCAAGCGCTCCAAATAAACAGCTTCGAATTAAGGATAGATTGATAGTCGATCAGCGGCCCAGACCACTCGAGGAGTCACCCGAGGACCGCATCGCCTCCCTGGCGGGGAGGATGCCAGCGAGCAGGGAACCAACGAAAATGATCACACAAACCTGGGCGACCAACAGCCATGGGATCACAAAGGCAATGGTCCAGCCAAAACTTTCAAGCATGATAAAACGTGTGAGGATCCAGGACATAATCAGCCCCGACGGGAGGCCGAGAATCAATCCCGCCTTGATGATCAACCCTGTTTCCAGAACAATGATCTTTCCGATCCTTCGCCGTGTTGCACCAAGATACCTCAGGGTGGACAGTTCCTGCCGCCGATCCACCACCTGCGCGAGGAGGGTCGTCGTGACCCCGAGAACGGAAACAAGAATCGCAATGACCTTCAGAATGTGAGTCACGGCAAACGTCCGGTCGAATGCCTCCAGGGCAAAACCACGAAGTTCGTCATTGGAGCGGATAACAACCCCCGGAACGCCCTCCATTTCATGGGCGATGGCCCGAATGGCGGATCTCATCCCGTCACGATCGGCATCCGCCCCCAGATACACCGCGACGCTGTTTATCAGTTCGTCCCCAAACCATTCATTATAGAGATTCCGATCAAAGATGACATATCCCTGTTCCGAACTGTAGTCCGTATAGACAGCTATAATTTCCAATTCCCTTGGGCCTGAAGGCGTCGGCAGGACAAGGAGATCCCCTTCCTCCCGGCCATGTTTGTTGGCAAAAGCCTCGCTCACCACGGCGCCCTGTCTTTCCCTCGCAAGGGCCAGAACATCCTGCATTGGCCTTCCCCGGGAATCCTCACTGGTAAAGCGGGGAACGCGGAAGTCTCCGGAGCCAATTCGGACCGATTGTCCGTCGATGGTTGCCGTCCATGTCCTGAACGGATCCACCGCCTCCACACCATCAAGGGAGGATATACGATGGGCAAACTCCGCTGGCATGGTGGGGCCATCCGCCCCGGAACCAGCCGCTGCCGGGGAGATATACAAATCGGCCACGAGCACCTGTTCCATCCACGAGGTCACCGTCACACGAAAACTGGCAACCATGACCGTCACGGAAATTGTCATCGCCACACTCACCAGCAAGCCACTAATTGCAATACTGGACCGCCCGATGGCGGCCCGCGTTGCAGCGACGGCCACAAGCCCCTCGGCACCGAAAAACCGGGAGGCGGGACGATGGGCAAGGGAGGAAATCAATGCAAGAAAGGGACGCGACCAAAACGCAAAGGCACCAATGATGAAGGTGGATGCAAGGTACCCAGCCACCGGCAGACCGGGGCGGGGTTCGCGGGAAAGAATGGCCATCCCTGCCAGGGCAAGGATCAACCCGACAAGAATACTTTTCCAGGGAACGGCACTTCCTGCCACCTCGCCGCTCCCCCGCCGCATGGAATTCGCAGGCGGTGTTGAAGCGGCGTCGCTTGCCGGGCCAAGTGCCGCCACAAGCGCCCCCCCCACGCCAAGGGTCACCGCCTGAAACAGCACCCCCCATCCGACCACCAGCGAGGCACCATGAATCTGGACGAAGTTGATGGAAATCGCCTCGCTGACAGGGCGAAGAAGCAGTCCTGCGGTGACCACGCCCCCGATGATACCCAGCACCGAACCCGCAATACCCATGAGGGCACCTTCGAGGAGAAACACCAACCGCACCGCTCCCCTGCTTACACCCAGGGCACGGACCGTTCCGATCACCGGACGTCGGCGAAGCACGGCAATGCTCATGGTGTTATAGACAAGGAAGGCTCCGACAAGTATGGATATATGACCCAGGGCACGGAGATTAAAGCGAAAGGCAGCGACCATGTTGTCAACCCGGGCACTCCGTGCCTGGGGCCGCTCAACCACGAGTCCACCACCAAGGGTGGCCGCAAGTTCCTCCGCGACACGATCAACATCAAGCCCCTCGGCGAGCCTTATTTCTATACGGTCAAGTAACCCCCTCCTGCGAAGCATGATATCCGCAACCGCCAGATCGACGACCGCAAGATTACCGTCCAGGGTATCGGCGATGGACCCGGCTCCAATCACACCGGCGATGGTATACATCCCGGGAAAACCGGCAGCGACCAACTCAACCCTGTCACCGAGTGATAATCCATGTCGCCGGGCGAATCTTTCCGTCAGGATGATGTTGTCGGAATTGGTGAGCAGATCCTGAAAGACAAGGTCTTCGTGAAGCGAGAAGGATATCTCACGAATGGTATTCCCCTTTGGATCGCCCGTTCCAAGAAGGTCCACCCCCAGAAGCAACAGCGATTCCGTTGTTGAAGCAGAACCGGAAAACGTCACATCCCCACTGATGACTGGCTCAATGGCAGTAATTCCCGGATGTCGGGCCACCTTTGCAAAGGTATCCCCCGGCATGCCGACACCATTTCCGCGCACCTCAAGCTGGGCGGAACCTGCCACATCATCGACGGACCGGCGGAAGCTTTCCACGGCGGATTCATTCGCCAGGTCAATCGCCACCAGCACACCAACACCAAGGGCAACACC